>DATCES010000151.1:0-5758 GCA_036509935.1 Mucilaginibacter sp. | reverse complement strand
CCTGTTAATTGCCGTGCCTTCCGCGCTATCGTTATTAGGCGTACCGGTGCCATGCAAATTTATATAATCAATATCTGATGGCTTTAAACCGCTTTTTTCAAGTGCGCCTTTCATTGCCATGTATGATCCCGCACCATCAGGCGATGACGCTGTTTGGTGGTAAGCATCATTGCTGTTGTTATACCCGCTGAGTTTGCAGCATGGGCGGTTATTTAATGTTTTTGCAACTTTGTCCGAAACCAAAACCAAATAGCCCGCGCCTTCACCAAGATTTAAACCTTTACGGTGTTCATCAAATGGCTTGCAAAATTCATCATCCAAAATCATCAGCGTGTTAAAGCCGTTGAGGGTAAATTTGGTAAGCGCATCGGTGCCGCCGGCAATTACCACGTCAAGTACATCATTTTTTATAAGCCGGGCAGCATAAAAAATGGCATTTGCCGATGAGGAGCAGGCCGTACTTATGGTGGTTATAAAATCTTTGATGCCCAGTTGGTCGGCAACAATCTCTGTTATGCAGCCACATTCGTGGTCATAAACATTTCTAAGCTTGCCTTTGCTGTTATCCTCAATAAAATCAACAAAAAAATGCTCGCTCCTGTCCATCCCCCCTACGGTATTTGCCGAAACAAAGCCTGTGCGGAAGGAGTGAAGGTTAGGCAGGGCTGCATCATTCAACGCTTCCCGGGCAGCAATCAGGCTAAGTAAAGCAGTACGGCTCATGTCAGATGGTAAACCTGTCATTGCTGCCATTGTCGCGTTATCCAATTTTACTTCGGCAACCGGCAGCTTATTACGGTGTACAGTATCAAGGTACGAGATATCGCCCATGCCGGCCTCTTCAAGCTCAAAAGACCTAAGATGCCCGGCAACGTTATTGCCAATTGCCGAAATAACACCCAAACCCGCCACATATACTGATGAACCCATGTTAAGCGTTAAATTTATTACTTGTTATTAAAAAAATCATTCATATTTTTCACGGAAAACACAACAGATTTTTCTCTTTTTTCTTTCTCAACTAAAAATAAAACCGCTTTATACTCATCTTCCAAAACATCAACCCAGCCGCAAATACACGCCTTTAAAATATTTTTATCCAAAAGGTAATCTACCTGCTGCTTCATAAAACCGGCATCAAAAGTATCCTGGATAAAAAAAGTATGTTCGCCTTTAAAATTATTACGGATACAAATCTCCCCGATCACGATGTTTGGCAAGGTATAAACAAATAACGAAGGGCTGGCGATATCTTTTGTTGTTTCAAAATATTTAATATCATCATCCAGGCTGCTGTTTGCATTAGCTAAAATTATGCCTATGTCTTCGGGCTGATACTTTTCTTTATCAAAACTATCCTTCAGCAATATTTCCGCAGCAAGCCAACCGAGCTTGCTTAAATTATCCATTTTATAATATTTTGGATAATTAAACTGAAAATGCTGGTAAATGGAAATTAAAAAGCCTGCAAGGCCGGTATTAATATTTTCAAATACCTTTAGTCCATCCTTACTTACAACACCTTTATGTACGGTGCAACTGGCTGTTATATAATTTTCTTTGAGCAAAGTCTTTCTTTTTTACCAAAATAATGTTAAATGAGCGAAAGACTTACGAAGTTTTCAAAACTTCGTAAGTCTGATATGTCATTTACCAAACACCACCGCTACATTACAACCGCCAAAACCAGAAGCTGTTTTAAGACAATTTTTAAAAGCACCCGGTAACAGGTGGGCGCAAATATTTAAAGGTTTTTTTACGCCCATAGTTTTAAACCCCAAAGTTGGCAAAACTAAATTTTTTTTAAGGGATTGAATAGAAATAACCGACTCGATTAACCCCGCCGCCCCTAAGGTATGCCCGTAATATCCTTTTAAACTGTTTAACGGAACGGATTGCAAACCAGTTAAATGAAAAGCATTTGCCTCCATTTCATCATTATAAATGGTAGCAGTTCCATGTGCCGAAATAAAATCAATATCCCCGGCAAAAACTGCCGCATCGCGCATTGCTTTTTTTATAGTATAAGCAAGTTCACCCCCGGTACGCGAAGGCCCTGAAATGTGGTTGGCATCGTTACTTACCGAGCCGCCTTTCACTTTTATATTTTGTCCGTACTTTTTATTGGTTGACAGGATAATTGTTCCTGCGCCCTCACCTAAATTCAATCCATCGCGCGACTGGTCAAATGGCTTGCAAATTTGTGGGCTAAGTGCCTGGAACGACTCAAAACCCGACAAAATGAATTTCGAGATCACATCTGCGCCTGTAACTACTGCATTGTCATATTGCCCTGAACGTAACAGCCTCATCCCTGTTATAATGGCTAAAACACCCGAAATGCAAGCGTTTGAAATAATAACCGGCAGGCTGGTAAATCCAAAATAGTCCGAAACCAATTTTGCGGAAGTTGACAGGGCGATTCTTTTTTTTAATGCGGCATTGCAGGTTTCCGTTTCGAGCAAACTAATATTCCCTTTAGTGGAGGAAATTATAAGTACTGTCTTTTTATCCTTAACATCAATCCCGCTATTTTGTAGTGCATCACCCATAGAGGCAATCAGCAATTGCTCAAACTTTGTAAAGGTATCATCATTATTTATTATAAAACTTTCATTAGTGTTGAACAGCGAGGCATAAAAAGGCTGCGGGGCAACGTTAAGGTCATGATGCAGTTTTACCCCGGATATATATTTTTTTAGTTTCGAAAAATTTTCGGCGGTTGTTTCACCAAGCGGGGATAATATATTATCAGCAACCACAAAAACATCCGGTCCATCCATTTCACTAAGCCCACTTTTATTATCCATTTTCTATTCGCTCCTTGTAAAAAGCTTCATTTCGCACCGGGCAAGTAAATAATCGTTATGCCAAACTTTTCCTGAAATTACGGTAACATTTAAAATCCGGTTTTCAATAGTAATCCCGGTGATCAGTTCATCATTTACTTTTGGCAAACTAAATATTTCCAAATCTTTAATTGCCCCAATATAACCAATGAGCACCGGCTTATTAGCTGCCTTTGCCACATAGCCGGCTCCCAGAGCGGCGGTTTGGGCCATATTTTCCAATAAGCCGGCCTCCTGGAATAAATTATCTTTAACAAAAACATTATCCGCGTTAACCAGGAAACTGCTGCGTGCGCTATTTTCAGCAACATAAACCAACCCGCTTACCATTACAAAAGGTGGTTTTTGCGGTATTAACGGTAGGATGTCATCGATTGGTAGTATCATAAATCAGGAATATAAACCGCCATTTACAGATAGCACCTGCCCTGTAATATAAGCCGCCTCCGGCGCTGCAAGGAAAGCGGCAGCAAATGCTACTTCTTCAGGTAAGCCAAAGCGTTTTACAGGGACCAGGGCTTTCAGCTCTTTTTCATTCAAATCTTCAGTCATATCAGTTTTTATAAAGCCCGGCGCAATTGCATTTACCGTTATTCCATGCCGGCCAACTTCCTGTGCTAATGCTTTTGTTGCGCCGATAACACCGGCCTTAGCAGCCGAATAATTGGTTTGGCCTGCTAAACCCTTTAAACCCGAAAGTGAAACAACATTGATAATGCGCCCGTATTTACGGGTTAGCATACCGTTTAACACCAATCGGGTAACATAAAAAAAACTGTCGAGGTTGGTTTTTAATACATTGTCCCACTGTTCATCTGCCATCCAGGCCATCAGGCTGTCATCGCGTATGCCCGCGTTGTTTACCAGCGCTTCAATATATTTTTCCTCATTTGCTTTAATCCATTTGCCCAATATGCTTTGTACCTGTGCCTTATCAGCAACGTCAAATTGGAGCAATTCGCCGTTACCGCCATTTTGTTCGACCAATGAAAGCGTTTTATTGGCTTCGTCAGTGTTGCTTTTATAATTTACAACAATATAATAACCCATTGCCGCCATGCGGGTGCAGATGGCCCTGCCTATGCCCCTGGAGCCGCCGGTAATTAATGCACATTTCATTTTTCAAAAGCGATAATATGATCCGAACATTCCAGAAAATCCTTAATCCTTGCTAAATCCTTATACTTAGGGTGGTCTTCAATAAATTTAGGGAATATTTTCCTGGCCCCATCATATAATTTGCGTGAAACTGCCGACAACCTTTCCCGACATTCCAGGTAATCTATCGCCTGCAAAATGGTCATTAATTGTATAGCAAGCACTTCAAATGAGTTGTCAATCACTTTTTTTGTCATTAGCGCGGCATTGCAGCCCATACTTACAATATCCTGGTTATCATTGTTATTAGGGATACTGTGCACATACATTGGGAAGGACAGGGTTTGGTTTTCGGCAACGGTTGAGGTTGCTGTAAACTGCATCCCCTGCATGCCAAAATTAAGCCCAAGTACCCCCAGGTTTACAAAAGGCGGTAGTTTTTGGTTCAACTTGTTATTTAGCAGGTAGTTCAATTGCCTTTCAGATAGCATGGAAAGTTTGGTTATAGCTATTTTCAACTTGTCCATTTCAAGCGAAACATAATCGCCATGGAAATTACCGCCATGGAATATATTTTTATTTTCATGATCGATCACCGGGTTATCATTCACCGAGTTCAACTCATTCACTAATACATTTTCAGCCTGGATAATTGTATCATAAACAGGGCCTAAAACCTGTGTTACACAACGCAGGGAATAGTATTCCTGTACTTTATCGTCAAAAATTGCCTGGTCAAGGTTATCCGGATTATATAAATGCTCCGAGCGGTCGCGTATCATTTTACTGTCTATCAGAATGTCCCGCATCATCGCTGCAATTTTATTCTGGCCCTTATGATGCTTTACAATATTCAGTTCGAGTGAATAATGGTCGTCAAAAGCCTCAACAATCTCATTTATTATCGCCGAAAATAAAACAGACCAGTTTAACAATTTCCTAGCCAGTATAATATTGATCATACCTATCCCGGTCATTGCCGAAGTGCCATTTAAAATGGCCAGGCCCTCGCGTATATGTATAGAAAGAGGTTTGATATTAAACTTATTAAATATTTCAATAGCAGGATAAACTTTATCTTCAAACAACACTTCACCTTCACCAATTAATGCCAATCCAAGATGGGCTAATTGTACCAGGTCGCCGCTGGCGCCAACGCCGCCGTGCTCATAAATACAGGGGTAAATGTTTTTGTTGATCAAATCTTTCAGCAGTTCAACCACTTCGGGGTGCACACCCGAATAAGCCAGCATTAAGCTGTTTAAGCGCGCAATCATTAATGCCTTTGATAAAACAACCGGCAATAATTTGCCACTGCCCGAGGAGTGGCTGCGGATAAGATTATATTGAAGCTGTAAAATATTTTCTTCGTTCACCTTGTATTGCGCCATCGGGCCAAAACCGGTATTTATACCATAGATCAGTTTATTGGCGGAAAATTTTTTCAGGAAATGGAAGTTAACCCCGACTTTTTTTAAGGCGCCTTCATCTAATGCAATTTCTTTTTGTTTAAACAGGAGATCAGAAAAATCATCCAAAGAGAGCGTACTTTGTCCAACAATTATCATGGGCAAAAATTATTTGTTATGGGTGTAATAAATATTGGGGTAAATGTATAAAATATAAGCAAAATGATTAAACACTAAAAAGGGCTAATAGTTTTATAACCTCCTGTCTATAAATTTTGCAGGTTTGCGGCTGCTTTCAATAAATTGCTTTTTTTGTATTTCTTCGGCGTTCAAATATTTAATATGCGGGCTTACGCGTAATCTTGCCTGCAGGTAGGCCCTTATCCGGCGATCACATTCTTC
>DATCES010000150.1:0-5986 GCA_036509935.1 Mucilaginibacter sp. | reverse complement strand
ATATTTGTAATATTACATGGCAAATAAATATAAATCAATTGAAATTTGTGCAGGCGCTGGTGGCCAGGCATTAGGGCTTGAACAGGCTGGTTTTGATCACATTGCGCTTATTGAACTTGAATACCTGGCTTGCCAAACTTTAAGGTATAACCGACCTGGATGGAATGTTTTAGAAAAGGATGTACGTATATTTTCTGCCAGCGAGTTCGTAGATGTCGACCTGTTTGCGGGAGGCGTTCCATGTCCACCGTTTTCAATTGCGGGCAAACAACTTGGAAGGGATGATGAACGTGACCTCTTCCCTGAAGCATTAAGATTAATAAAAGAGTGTAACCCTAAAGCTGTGATGCTCGAAAATGTGAAAGGCATACTATCCAATAAATTCCAAAGTTACAGGAAGCATATAATTGATGAGCTTAACAATTTAGGCTATGAATGTAATTGGAGATTAATAAATTCTTCAGATTACGGTGTTTCACAACTTAGGCCAAGGGCGATATTGGTAGCTTTAAAAAAAGCTTATTACCAGTACTTTACGTGGCCGGAAAAAAACACTTCTATTCCCTCATCTATAGGTGAATTACTATTTGAAGAAATTAGCGCCTACGGATGGGATGCAACTAAGTGGGCAAGTCAGGCAAGGGGTATTGCACCTACAATAGTAGGGGGATCTAAAAAGCACGGCGGTGCTGATCTTGGTCCTACCAGGGCAAAACAGGCATGGGCGCAAATAGGTATTGACGGGAAAGGATTGGCCGATAGCCCCCCAATGCCAGGGTTTGATGCGATGCCCAGGCTCACCTTGCAAATGACAGCCCTTATACAGGGATTTCCTTCGACCTGGAAATTTGCCGGTAGAAAAACGCCAGCATATCGGCAAATTGGCAATGCTTTTCCGCCGCCTGTTGCAAAAGCCATCGGACAATCAATATTTAACGCATTTGAATTATATGAAAGAAAAAATGGCGAGGGAAAAGGGATCGAAGAAAAAGCTGCGTGAATTTTTTATTGAAAATGTAGGGAAAGTCGTGGATAAAGATGTTCTCGGAAAAGTGGCGGGGAAAAGTGAATGGGGAAGACGGGTACGTGAATTGAGAAATGAAGAAGGGATGAACATTGTCACGCATAATGATAGGAGCGAATTAAAGCCAGGCCAATATCTTTTATTGGATTTAAAACCACTTCCTGCATTTGAAAGGGGCATTTCAAAAGAAACCAGGGCATTTGTGTTAGATAGGAACGGGTTTACCTGCCAAATGTGCGGCGCTGCTGCCGGTGAGCCTCACCCTTATGATGCCAACCGTAAAACACGGCTTCATCTGGGACATATAATTGATAAATCAATGGGAGGTACAGACGATGCTTCTAATCTGCGTGCTATTTGTTCGGTATGTAACGAAGGGGCATCTAATTTAACCCTCGATAGGCCGCAGGCTATTAAACTGCTTGCACAGCTAAGGCGCGCCCCTTCAGCCGATCAACTTGATGTTTTAAAATGGATCGTTCAAAAATTTCCAATCCAGGCAAAAAAATTATTGGATGAATAAAAGTGCCGCATTTGCATCTAACTTAATAGTGAAGCACTTATTTAAAATAGCCGTTGAGGCCGCCAAACAACAAAACAGCGATGAGCCTTAAAACCCATCGCTTAATATCCGATCATAACAATCGTAATTCGTAAATCTAAAATCTCAAATCAACAGCCTCACCGGTTCCTCCAGCAACGATTTTAGCGTTTGCAAAAATGCCGCCCCGGTTGCGCCGTCAACCACGCGGTGGTCGCAGCTTAGGGTTACTTTCATTATATTGCCGGGTACTACAGCACCGTTTTTAACTACAGGCACCTGCTGTATGCCGCTAACGGCCAGGATACAGGCATCCGGGGTATTAATGATGGCAGTAAATTCGTCAACGCCAAACATGCCTAAGTTGGATATGGTGAATGTTGAACCTTCCCATTCTGCCGGTTGCAGTTTTTTAGCTTTTGCACGTTGGGCAAAATCTTTTACCTCCGCAGAAATGCGGCTTAATGATTTGCCATCGGCAAAACGAACAACCGGAACTAATAAACCTTCATCAACCGCCACGGCAACGCCAATGTGCACATGTTCGTTATAGCGGATCTTATCGCCTAAGTAGGATGAGTTAATAGCAGGGTGTTGCTTTAAAGCAACGGCGCAGGCTTTTAATACAAAGTCGTTAAATGATATTTTAACCGGGGCAACCTCATTAATACGTGTACGGGCTTTTATCGCCTCGTCCATGTCAATGCTCATGGTTACATAAAAATGCGGCGCGGTAAACAGGCTATCTGATAGCCGTTTGGCTATCACTTTGCGCATCTGGGTAACCGGCTTCTCGGTAAATTTTTCTTCTCCGGTGTAAGCGGGAATAGGAGCAGCAGAGGCAGGAGCGGTAGCTGTTTTATTTTCTTCACTGCTACTGCTACTTTCCCCTGCTACTTGCTTAGCAGGCGGCACAAAATCCTCCACATCTTTTTTGATAATGCGGCCACCTTCGGCTGATCCTGTCACCGCATTAAGGTCAATGCCTTTTTCTTTTGCTATTTTACGCGCCAGCGGTGATGCTTTTATACGGCTGTCCTCATCGGTGGCGGGTTCAGAAGTGGCAGTGGCAGTATCTTGCTCTTGACTGCTACTGCTACTTTCCACTGCTACTTCTTTTTTACTGCCACTGCTGCTTTCTACCGCTGTTTTCTCATCAGCGTCATCTTCTTCTAACAATGGTGTAATATCGGTGCCGGCTTTACCAACAATGGCAATAATGCCATTAACCTTTGCGGCTTCACCCTCTTTAGGGCCGATATATAATAAAGTCCCTGCCTCATAGCCCACCACTTCCATAGTTGCCTTATCGGTTTCAACATCGGCAAGTGAGTCGTCAGATTTTACAGTATCGCCAACTTTGAAGTTCCATTTGTTGATCACGCCTTCCGTCATCGTATCGCTAAGGGCCGGCATGCGGATCACTGTGGCCGGTATGCTTGCCTTGTCGACCTTAGCAGATTGAGGAGTGGCAGTAGCAGTTTTATTTTCTGCTGCTACTTTTTCAGGTGCAGCTTCTTTACTGCTACTGCTACTCCCTGCTGCTACTTCTTCAGGTGCAGCTTCTGTACTGCTACTGCTACTCTCTGCTGCTACTTTCTCAGGTGCAGCTTCTTTACTGCTACTGCTACTCTCTGCTGCTACTTCTTTAGGCGCTTCTGCATTGTTTGCATCAAGTGCGGCATGGTAATCTTCGCCTTCGGCGCCTATAATGGCTATAAGGGCATCAACAGGAACGGCCTTGCCTTCTGCAACACCAATATACAGCAGGGTGCCATCAGCGTACGATTCAAAATCCATGGTGGCTTTGTCAGTTTCAATTTCGGCCATCACATCGCCTGATTTCACTTTATCACCAACTTTTTTATGCCATTTCGCTAATACCCCTTCGGTCATGGTATCGCTCATTTTAGGCATTTTAATTACTTCGGCCATATACTAATGATCAATTTTATGTCTAATTTCAGTTTAAATATAATGATTAGTCCTTAATAAAAGGATAATCTTTTTCTACGTATACATCAGTATATAATTCCGATGCTTCCGGCCAGGGGGATTCTTCAGCGAACTTTACCGATGCATCAATTTCTGCTTTTACTTTCGCGTCTATTTCTTCAAACCATTTCGCATCAGCATAACCTTCCGATTCAATGATATATTTTGTCAGCTCTATCGGGTCTTTTGCCTTATAGGCTTCCAGCTCGTCTTTGGTGCGGTACTTTGCCGGGTCCGACATCGAATGCCCTTTGTAACGGTAAGTACGCATCTCCAGAAAGGTTGGCCCTTCGCCATTGCGCGCACGCTGAATGGCTTCGTCCATAGCCTTGTGTACCGCCGCCGGGTCCATGCCGTCAACCGGCGATGAAGGTATCCCGTAAGGCAGCCCTATTTTATAAATATCGGTATCAACCGCAGTCCGTTCAACCGAAGTGCCCATAGCGTAGCCATTGTTTTCGCAAACAAAAATCACCGGCAGTTTCCAAAGGGCTGCCATATTAAGCGTTTCAGTTACCGAGCCCTGGCGTACTGCGCCATCGCCCATATAAGCTATGTTTACAAATTGGGTACCCTTGTACTGTTCGGCAAAGGCTACGCCGGCGCCTAATGGTACCTGCCCGCCAACTATACCATGGCCCCCGTAAAAGTGGTGTTCTTTACTAAACATGTGCATGGAACCGCCTTTGCCTTTTGAACATCCGGTAGCTTTGCCGTAAAGTTCGGCCATTATAGCATTTGGGGTAACACCTTTAGCAAGGGCGTGCGCATGGTCGCGATAGGCGGTAATCATACTGTCTTCCGGCTTTATTACCGACATTGCCCCAGCTAAAACAGCCTCCTGCCCTATATATAAGTGGCAAAACCCTCTTATTTTTTGCTGCCCATATAATTGTCCGGCTTTTTCTTCGAACTTCCGCATTAAAAGCATCGACTCGTACCACATCAGGTAAGTGTCTTTAGTTATTTCGATTGAACTCATGTATTATATTAAACGATCAATTTTCTGAGTAAAGCGCAAATCTAATTATATCCGTGAAAATATCGAAACTGCGATGAATTTGTTATCAATATTTATAATTTATTTCCGGTTTGTGCCCAGGGCTAAGGTATTGCTATCCCTATATGGTGTACCCTGGGTAAATCCCGCCCCGGTTAAAAAAAAGGGGGATTTATAAAAATCCGGCAACCCAAAGTGCATTAACCAACAGTTAAATGTCAAATAATGAACATTTGCACACAATTGTTGAAAAAAGGCTGTCATTTAGTTGCAATTTTAATTTTTTTAAATAGTTTTGTAACCAACAATACACAGAGTGTCCAATTTAATAAACAAGTTGTTGGCCTAATACAACAAACTATAGATTAAATGAAGAAAATTACAATCACTATTGCGTTATTTTTCAGCGTTTTAGCAATACAAGCTCAAACAAAAACCAGTCCAAACGAAACAGTCGGGAATACTTCCGACGATCAGGAAAGCTTAGCCAAAGATTATTTATCACAAATTATGGGTGTCGCGCTGTCTGCTACCTCAAATATGAAACTTTTCCATTTTGTGTACGACTGGATAGGTACCCCTTACCGTTTTGGCGGAAGCTCGAGAAGGGGCATTGATTGCTCGGCCTTTACAAAAGAATTATATAGCCAGGTTTTTAATATGGATATTGAGCGTAATTCACGCGATTTATTCAGCATGGTTAGCCCTGTGAAAAAAGACGACCTTAAAGAAGGCGACCTGGTTTTCTTCAAAATACATAGCCGCCGCATATCGCACGTTGGGATATATTTAGGCAATAACAGGTTCGCGCATGCTTCATCCCGAGGGGTTGCCATCAGCAGCCTTGACGATGCCTACTATAAACGTTACTTTTACAGGGGGGGCCGTATGCTCGAATCCTTTAAAGAAGAACTGGAAAAGGAAGATAACAACAAGAACTGATTGTAAATTGCCATTTAATTATGGTACAGCATAAAATTGACGAATACAATCATCAGCATTTAACTGAGCACAAACGGCAATTTGATTTTGTTGCGGATGATGTAGTTGAATTGAATGTCACGCTTCAAAAACTTGAGGCCTTTCAAATTGCCATACCCAGTTGGGCATTAGGGACAGGCGGCACACGTTTTGGTCGTTTTTCGGGTGGTGGCGAGCCGCGCAGTTTGGAAGAAAAGATTGAAGACGTTGGATTGATCAATGCGCTCAACAGGTCAAGCAATTCCATTTCGTTGCATATTCCATGGGATATTCCCGAAAATGCCCCGTCAATAAAAAGTTTAGCGGCACATTTGGGGCTGCATTTTGACGCTGTAAATTCCAATACCTTCCAGGACCAGCCGGCGCAAAAGCTAAGTTATAAATACGGGTCCCTGCACCATGTGGACAAAGCCGTTCGGGAACAGGCGATTGCCCATAATATCGA
>DATCES010000149.1:0-3404 GCA_036509935.1 Mucilaginibacter sp. | reverse complement strand
TGCCGTTAATAGTACAGGGGTCATCCTTGTTCGCGCGGCTTCAATAACTGCATCATGTAAACTTGCGCCCTGTTCAATCAGCAGGTCGGTAAATTCGACCAGTAAAATACCATTCCGCACTACAACCCCGGCTAAGGCGATTATCCCAATACCCGTCATAACAATGGACATGGTCATCCTGAATATCATTACCCCTAAAAGCACCCCAATAATACTAAAGAATATTTCACTGATGATAATAAGCGTTTTCCCGAATGAGTTAAACTGGAGCATCAAAATAACAAGGATCATTCCGAACGATATGATCAAAGCGGTACCTAAAAATGTCGCCGCTTCTATCTGGTCTTCCTGCTCACCGCCCATCCTGATAGAAACTCCAGCAGGTAATTTAAAATTATTGACAACCTGCAGAATATTGGCATTTACTTCGTTTGTATTGAACCCGGTTAAAACATTCGAAGTTAGTGTTAACACCCGCTTTTCCTGTTTACGTTTAATGTTGGCGTAGGTGTTGGTATATCTTATATCAGAGAATGCCGAGATGGGCACTTGCCGGATAGCACCGCCAGTCGCCATATCGCGATAGGTCATTTTCATATTCCTGATAGCATCAATACTATTGCGCTGGTCGTCTTGCGCCCGCACTGTGATCTCATAATTATCCTCCTTTGTATTTCTGAAATCTGCAGCTTTAGCGCCATAAATTGCCGTCACAAGGTTCTGGGTAACCTGTGAGCTGTTTACCCCTTCGCGGTTGGCACGTTCCTTATCGATATCAAATACAATTTCGGGCTTGTCACTTTGAATGTCGGGGCTTAAATTCTCAATACCCTGAACATTTTGCCGCGCTATCTCATTCTTTAAACTTGAGGCTGTATGTACCAGCGTATCCAAATTATCACTGCTGATTTCAATACTGATAGGTTTTTGAGTCGGCGGGCCGCTTTGTTCCTGGTTTACCGCAATTTGTACCCCCGGCAGGCCTTGAACCGCTGCCCTGACCTTTTGCAGTATCTTTTTAGTATCCTTTCCATGCCTTAAGCCATATTCAACAAAGGCAATAGTAATTTTTCCTTTGTTGTAGTAAATGCCCTGATCTTCATCCTGGGGATCAGTAACGCTTACCGATACATTTGAAACAATTGACGATATAATATCCTTGTCGGGTTTTGTTATGTAAATTACCTGGTTTTCCAGTTTCTTAGTAACCTCGTTGGTATAGTCCTGGTGGGTGCCTACAGGTAAAGTAATATAAACATTTACAAAATTAGGATCGCCGGAAGGGAAAAATTCAACCTTTGGCGGAAATATACCCATAAACACTATAGTTATAAAAAATAGCGCTATAATACTAAACAGGATGGCTACAGGCCATTTAACGGCCCTTTCAAGCACCCTCGCATACCATGACTGGAATCTTGGCCATGCCTTTTTCTGAAACCTGTCTACCGCTTTTAACAACACAAAATGGTTTAACAGGTATAAAAATGCCACAAAAACCACTAAGTTTCCAATACCGCTGTTCATTAAATAGCCCAGTACCGCAGCAGCGGCGAAGAAAAGCAAAGTGCGAATAACCCTGCGGTCAAACCTGGGGTTATCATGTTCGCCATCATGATGCGGTTTCATAAAATCAACTGCGAATACCGGGTTAATAATATAGGCCACCACCAACGATGCCAGTAACGTTATAATGAGTGTTATGGGCAAAAAGAACATAAAATGACCGATAATACTGTTCCAGAACGCTAATGGCACAAACGGGGCCAATGTGGTCATTGTGCCTGAAAACACCGGCATGAATACCTCGCCTGCCGCCATTTTAGCCGCTTTTTTAATGGGTATCCTGCCATTGGCAAATATCCGGTGCGTATTTTCAATTACTACAATGGCATCGTCAACAACAATACCCAACGCCAGCAGGAACGAGAACAATACTATCATGTTCAATGTAAAACCAATAGCCGGCATCACCAAAAATGCAATAAAACAGGATAACGGCACCGATAAGGCGACAAATATGGCATTGCTTACGCCCATAAAAAACATCAGGATAACGGTTACCAAAATAAAACCGATAACAATAGTGTTGATCAGGTCATGAAGTGTTGCACGTGTTTTTTCAGACTGATCACCTGTTACATTAATAGTTAAGCCTTTGGGAAAAACTGTTTTTTCCTTTTGCGCGATCATGGCTTGTATTTTATCGGAAGCTTCAATCAGGTTTTCCCCGGCGCGTTTTGTTACTACAAGGGTAATTACATTTTTACCATACAGGCGGGCGTAACTTTCCTGGTCTTTAAAACCGTCCTTTATTTCAGCGATATCCCGCAAATACACCGCCTTCCCTGACGGGTTGCGGATGATCATAGCAGCAACCTGTCCGGCATTTTTAAAATCCTGTTTTATATCAATTACACGCTGAACGCCGTCGATTTTTACGGCGCCAACAGAGGAAATTATATTTTCATTCCCTATGGCCTGGGATATATCGCTAAAACTAATCTGTGCGGCCGCCATTTTATCCATATCCACATTGATCTGGATATTTGGGGTTAGCGCGCCAACTTCTTTAACTTCTGATATTTCCTTATACGATTCTATTTCGTCCTTCATATTATCGGCGTATTCCTTTAACTTTTTCAAGTCATAATCCCCTGATACGTTTACATAAAGGATAGGAATATCGGCCACATCAACATCCGAAATAACAGATTGTCTTAAATTGGTAGGATCTCCCTGGGGCAGGTCAGGTGTGGCCTGATCGACAGCATCTTTCACATCCTGCTTCGCATCCCTGATATTAACATCAGTATTAAATTCAGCAGTTATTATCGAAACATTTTGCTGGGTATTTGATGTTACCTTTTTTAAGCCCTTGAGCGATTTTAAATGCTTTTCGATTTGCCGTGTTACCAGCGTTTCAATATTTTGCGGCGATTGGCCAAGATATGTTGTTGTGATATATATCTTTGGCACAACAATGTCGGGAAAATTCTCTTTGGGCAACCTGTTATAGCTCACTAACCCTAAAACAGCTATAAAAAACACCAGGAAATAAACAGCTGTTTTGTTATCAATAGCCCAGCTTGAGGGCTTAAATTCTTTTTCGAGGTCTTTCATATCAGTTCGATTTTATGTTAATTAATTACCAGACTGCACAACCTTTAATTTATCACCGTCCTCAATATCGCCGGCGCCCTGTATTACTAATTGGTCGCCTGCCGATAAACCAGATAATATTTCAGATTGCCCCCCGTATGTTGCCCCCACGGTAACAGCCTTTTTCTTTGCAATCCCATTTTGATCAAGAAAAACATAATCACCAGCCTCCGATCTTTGTATGGCATTTACCGGAACAGCTAAAGCATTATTTTTTGAATAATCGGCAATCTTAATAATTG
>DATCES010000148.1:0-6641 GCA_036509935.1 Mucilaginibacter sp. | reverse complement strand
GTCCAGCGGGCGTCATCGCGCAATAACTCGCCGCTCCAGTCGCTGTCGTTAAAAGGGGGATTGGCGATAATGAAATCGGCTTTAAGGTCTTTATGCGCGTCGTTCAAAAAACTGCCTTCATTGTTCCATTTTACATTGCTGCTATCGATGCCCCGTATAGATAAATTCATTTTTGCCAAACGCCAGGTGGTTTGGTTGCTTTCCTGTCCGTAAATCGATATCCTGTCGGCAGGGTTTAAAGCCAGGCCGTTTTTGCCGTTTTTCTTATAAAAATCCTGGTGGTTTTTAATAAACTTTTCGCTTTGCACAAACATGCCGCCACTGCCACAGCAAGGGTCGAACACACGGCCTTCGTAAGGTTCCAGCATTTCGACCAGTAATTTTACCACACTACCAGGCGTATAAAACTGGCCGCCTTTTTTACCTTCAGCCAGCGCGAATTCACCCAAAAAGTATTCAAATACTTTCCCCAACAAATCTTTGCTTTGGGCTTCTTTGGTCCCCAATGTGGCAGAACCGACCAGATTTACCAATCCGCCCAAACTTGCTTTATCCAGCTTTTCCTGCGCAAACACCTTTGGCAAAACGCCGCGTAATGAGGGGTTATCCTTCTCGATGGCGTCCATCGCATCGTCAATATCTTTGCCTATAGTTGGCTGTGCTGCCCGGCCCTGTATGTAATTCCACCGGGCTACTATCGGCACAAAAAATACTTTTTCGGCTATGTACTCATTTTTATCTTCCGGGTCAGCGCCATCGCTGATCTGTTCGACCAATTTTTGGTGCAGTTCCACAAAAGCATCAGAGATATATTTGATAAATATTAAGCCTAAAACAACATGCTTATACTCTGCCGCATCCATGTTTTTGCGAAGCTTATCTGCTGTTTTCCAGAGCTTTTTCTCTAAAGGTTCTTCCTGTTCTGTTTTTTTTGATTTGGCCATTAATTTCCGTTAAGGTTTTAAAGGTATAATTATCTGCTAATTTAATTTTTTAAATTCTAATAATTGTCATTTCGTTAGTTTGTAAAAAATCCAAAAGGACTACCCCCCTTGCAAATCCCCCAAAAATTCGCTATATTTGGTTAACCCCGGTTAATTAATTCAATCCCGGTTGCAATAGCTTTACATACAGCCACAACGAAAAAAAAACTAATTCGCCCCTGTTTTTTAATCAAATTGTTCGGCGTTCTTTGAAAATTATAGTATATTTTGCTGATATACAATTGTTTATATAAATATACCCATCAAAAATTACGTGGGGCTAAACGCATTTAGCCCCTCAAACCACAAAAATTACGTGGGGCTAAACCCGTTTAGCCCCTCAAACTGCAAAAATTACGAGAGGCTAAACGCATTTAGCCCCTCAAACCCCAAAAATTACGGGGGGTTAAGCGCGTTTAGCCCCACGTAATCGCGGAACCATCAAGGTTTTGCAGAGGTTTACAGGGGGGGAACACAGAAAATGCCGATGGCACTCCCGGCACTGGCGGGGGCTTTCTGCTGGCATACC
Source organism: Mucilaginibacter sp. (assembly GCA_036509935.1). Lineage (GTDB taxonomy): Bacteria > Bacteroidota > Bacteroidia > Sphingobacteriales > Sphingobacteriaceae > Mucilaginibacter. Next base: position 5,129 of record DATCES010000148.1, on the reverse strand, counting down.
ACCATCCGATCAGGCACTTGTTATAAATGTTTGAATTGCGGCAATTCGATGGGGTGTAATTAGGTTGTGGGCGGGGGTAATGAGGGAAATCTTAAACCTTTTAACCTTCCAATTAGCGCTCCCTTACCGGGACAATAAATAAGGTTTTAACCGAATGCCTGGCAACTTTTTCAGAAGTTGGCCCATCATCAATGGCTATTACTATTTTTTTATAATCACCCATAATATTATAAATGTCCTTATAAAGGTACTGTTTAATTGGCTACTCAGCATAAGCTATCGTGGCGATACTTAACTTTAATCCGGGGATTTTAAGCAGTTGGGTGCCGCAGGCTTCAAGGGTGGAACCTGTAGTTATCACATCATCCACCAGCAAAATATGTTTGTTCATTAGTTTTTCCGGGTTATTGATGGCAAAAACTTCCCGCATATTCTCAAACCTGGCAAAGCGCGATTTATGTGTTTGCGTCTCGGTTGCGGTAATGCGCACCAGGTTATTGTCTTCAACATCAGCGTTCAATTTTTCAGCCAAGCTTTCGGCAAAACTTAGGCTTTGGTTATACCCGCGCTGTAGCATCCTTTTTTTATGCAGCGGCACCGGTACTATCATATCAACAGTATTAAATACATCATTTTTAAGCAACTGTTCGCCGGCCATATTGCCCAATAAATTACCGATCTGCTTTACACCTTTGTATTTAAACTGGTGCAATAGGTTTTGAATTTTTCCGCCTTTTGTAAAGTAATAAAGTGCGTACGCAGATTCAAGCGGGATTTTGCCCCAAAACTGCCGGGCAACTATATTATCAGGCTGTAAATGGAAATTGGTGAAAGGTAAATTATAAAGGCAATGGGTACATATCAAATGCTCATTGGCTACAAGGCTTTCCCGGCATGCGGCGCAAAGTTGAGGGAATAATAAGGAAACAAAATCAGCTAAATAAGTGTGTTGCAGTTTCATTTGCTGAATTTAACGCAGATTTTTGTTATTCTGAAACTTTTGCAACTTCCTTTATAGCTAACTGCCCGCAGGCGGCATCAATGTCTTTGCCCCGGCTGCGCCGTAAATTGGTGGTGATGCCTTGTTTGCGCAAATATGCGGCAAAGGCTTCAATTTTATCTTCGCCGGCATTGATGAAGCTGGCGAACGAAATGGGGTTGTATTCAATTATGTTTACTTTGGAGGGCAGGTGCCTGCAAAAACGGGCCAGTTCCTCAGCATCCTGCAAGGTATCGTTAACGCCGTCAAAAACAATATACTCGTAAGTTACAGGGTTTTTTGTTTTGGCGTAATAATACTTTAATGCTTCGGCAAGGGATTTTAACGAGTTTTGCTCATTGATGGGCATAATTGCATCCCGCTTTTCATCGTTGGCGGCATGTAACGACAGGGCAAGATTGAATTTCACTTCGTCATCACCAAGTTTTTTTATCATTTTGGCTATGCCGGCAGTTGAAACGGTTATCCTTTTTGCAGCCATATTCAACCCTTCTTCCGAAGTTATTTTTTCAACTGATTCCAATACATTTTTATAATTCAGCAGGGGTTCGCCCATACCCATATACACAATATTTGAAAGCGGTATGCCATAATTTTCCCGTGCCTGTTTATCAATCAGCACCACCTGGTCGTAAATTTCATCGGGGTTTAAATTGCGTTTGCGTTCCATATAGCCCGTAGCGCAAAATTTACAGGTTAAGCTACAGCCCACCTGCGAGGATACACAGGCCGTCATCCGCCCCGGGGTTGGAATTAAAACACCTTCGATGAGATGATTATCAAATAAAACAAAGGAATTTTTTATAGTTTTGTCATTGCTGAACTGTGAGCTGTTTATTTTGATATGATTGATGGCGAAATTTTCAGCAAGCTTGGCACGGAGTTCTTTTGAAATATTGCTCATCTCATCGAAAGAAAAGCATGATTTCTTCCACAGCCACTCATAAACTTGTTTCGCCCTGAAGTTTTTTTCGCCTATTATTGTAAAGTGTTGTTCTAACGCTTCAAGGTTAAGGCTCCGGATGTCAATTTTATGATTTGCATGCTTCACACGGCAAAAGTACGAATGTTAACGCTTAAGTCGTCCGTCTGTTAAAATATTGAATGAAAAGTTTTAAAGCCGATTATGTTTTCCCGGTCAACGCCGCTCCAATAAAAAACGGGATAGTTACCGTTAACGGTTCGGGTAAAATAATATCGGTTACCGGTCAAAATACAAATAACGCAGCAAATAATGTTCCCGTTCAGCAACTCAGCGGTATTATTTGCCCTGGGTTCGTCAACACTCACTGCCATCTTGAACTTTCGCACCTGCGGGGTAAAATAGCGCCCGGAAACGGCCTTGTAAATTTTATTAAAGATATTCAAAAATTCCGCGGCGCCGATGCGGGCGAAATCCGCGATGCGTCAACCAGGGCCGATGATGAAATGTATCAAAATGGTATCGTTGCCGTTGGCGATATTGCCAACACCAATGCAAGCATACCCGTTAAAGCCGGCAGTAAATTGTACTACCACAGTTTTATTGAATGTTTTAGTTTTTCGCCGGATAAGGCTAACCAGGTGTTCAGCAATGCGCTGGCGCTATTGAGTGAATTTAAGCCGCAACCATGTTCAATAACCCCTCATGCGCCATATTCAGTATCAAAGGAGTTGTTTAAGCTTATCAGGGGTTATTGCAGGGAAGGTAAAAACCTGGTCAGCATACATAACCAGGAGTGCGAAGATGAAAATAAATTTTACAGGTACAAGCAAGGCGGTTTTATTGACCTTTATGCTTCTTTTGGGATAGATATTTCTTATTTTAAGCCGCTGGCGCGCAATTCCCTGCAATCAATAACGCCATTGTTAACCGATAAACAGGATATTTTAATGGTGCATAATACCTGCACCAATATAAAAGATGTGTACTTTATAAAACGGTTCGACCGTAAAATTCACTGGTGTTTTTGCCCGAACGCTAACTTGTATATTGAGAATATGCTTCCAAAGGTGGGGCTATTCTTAAACCAGGGGTTTAACATTACTTTGGGTACCGACAGCCTTGCTTCCAACGTCAGCTTGTGTATATTAAACGAAATGCGGACTTTGCAGCAAAATTTTCCAATGTTGGGTACGGCTCAATTAATTGAATGGGGCACCATTAACGGAGCCAGGTATTTGGGTATTGAAGATGAAAAAGGCACGCTGGAGGCAGGCAAAAATCCGGGTTTAAACCTTATCACCGGGCTTGACGGATTGAGAATTACGCCGGAGACTAAAGTGCGGAGATTGGTTTGAAGGACAACTATTTTTAGGTATTTATGGGTATGGTTATGTCGTGTGTTTACGGGTATTTATGGGTATGTTTGTGGGTATGATAAGAACAGAAAGTTTAACGATAACACCACAAATGCTGACGCTGATTGCAGAAGTGGATGAGTTTAAGGGCGCCTGGCGTGCGCTGGGCCAACTGGCCCCGGAACAGTTGACAGCTCTTAAACGGGTGGCAACCATTGAAAGCATTGGTTCTTCTACCAGGATCGAGGGGAGCCGCTTAAGCGACCAGGCTGTAGAAAGGCTATTAAGCAACCTACAGATCAAAAAGTTTGACACGCGGGATGAGCAGGAAGTGGCAGGGTATGCTGAGGTGATGTCTGCGCTTTTTTTGCACTATCCGGACATTCCGTTATCTGAGAATTATATTAAACAGTTTCATCGCGATCTTTTAAAATACAGCGAAAAGGATGAATGGCATCGGGGCGAATACAAGAAAAACAACAATCACGTAGAGGCATTTGATGCGGATGGTAAAAGCCTCGGCGTGATATTTGAAACTGCCAGCCCGTTTGATACGCCGTTTAGAATGCAGGAGTTAATGGCTTGGGCAAATCAGGTGTTAGAAAAGAAAACATTACACCCGCTTTTGGTGATCTCGATTTTTATCGTGACCTTTTTGGCGATACACGCTTTTCAGGATGGAAACGGCCGATTATCACGGATACTGACCACCTATCTGCTGCTTTCGGCAGGATATGTTTATGTGCCCTACACTTCTATGGAGGCCATCATTGAAAACAGTAAAGAGGGTTATTACTTAGCATTACGCCAAACGCAAGGCACTTTAAGCACGGAGACACCGAACTGGCAGCCCTGGGTGATGTTCTTTTTAAGAACCTTACAGCAGCAAAAGCAGCGCTTGGCTATTAAGTTAGAACGTGAACACCTTCTCCTGGCCCAATTACCCGAACTGGCGCTTAAGATCGTAGCGCTAGCCCAGTCGAGAGGTCGGATTACCATTGGTGACGTGGTATTGTTAGTTGGGGCAAACCGTAATACGGTGAAGAAGCACCTGGAACTGCTGGTGAACAGAAAGCTACTGATGAAGAATGGTGTTGGTAAGGGCACCTGGTATGTGTTTTCGTAAGTTGTAAAACGCGGCGTAAATGCTGCATTAACCATTTCACGTTATTAACTTTGCGAGGAAATGAAGGAACAGCAACATTCAAACGTTTCAACAAAAAAGCAACATTCCAACCAAAATGAAGAAACACCTCGATATAACAGTAAAAGGCAAAGTACAGGGCGTATTTTATAGGGGCGCTACCAAAGCAGTGGCAGACCATTTGGGCGTTAAGGGATATGCAAAAAATGAGCCGAACGGGGATGTGGCAATAGCTGCGGAAGGCGATAACCTCGCGCTCGGAATGTTTTTGGAGTGGTGCCATGAAGGCCCTGAACACGCCATTGTAAATGTTGTTGAAAGCCATGAAGGCGAATTAAAAAACTATCGTAATTTTGAGGTCGTAAGATTGAAACATTAATTCACAGCAATCATTGTCAACCGCTAAAAAGTTCGCCGGGCAAACAGCCATTTATGGTACAAGCACCATTGCCGGCAGGGTACTAAGTTTTTTTTTAACGCCGGTTTATACCCACGCCTACTCCACCGGGGTATATGGTATTTTAACAACCATGTTCAGTTGGGCATCCATGTTAAATGCAATAATGGCGTTCGGAATGGAAACCACTTTTTTCAGGTACCTTCAAAAATACGCCGACAAGCAAAACAAGGTATATAACAATGCATTCGCATCAATATTTTCCATCACTGTTATTTTTCTGTTGCTAACACTCCCTTTTATCGGGC
>DATCES010000147.1:0-4407 GCA_036509935.1 Mucilaginibacter sp. | reverse complement strand
AAAAAAATTAAAAACGGCCATTGCTGCGCTGCCACTGCTGCTAATCCTGTTATCTTCTTTCTATTTCATCCCTTCAACGTATGGCAGCAGGCTCAAAGCAGGGTTTACCCCCGAATTTATGGGCAGGCAGGATGGCAACCTGGGCCTGCAAACCAAATATGGCTTAAATATAAATGCCTTAGTAATCAGCGATGCGGTAATGTATAAAGCCGCGTATGAAAAACAGTTGGATGTAATCAGCGGCTACTCAACCGATGGCAGGTTGAAAGCTTATGGACTGGTGGTTTTGGATGATGATAAAAAGATATTTCCGCCTTATTATGCTGCGCCAATTATTCGGGAAGATGTCCTGAAAAAATTCCCCGACCTGGAAAACACATTAAATTTATTAGCCGGAAAGATAAATGACAGCATAATGACAGCACTTAATTACCGTACTGATTACCTTCACCAAAGCCCGGAAAAGGTGGCGAAAGATTTTTTGGTATCGGAAAATTTATGGAAACCTGCAAATAATGGTAATGAAGGAATTGTACGCATAGGCTCAAAAATATTTGGCGAGCAATATATTCTGGCAAATATGTACAGCATGCTGATAAAAGGATATACTGATTATGATGTTGCCACAAAAACCGGGCTTGGCGGTACAAAAATTTGTTTTGACGCATTGACAAATAACCAGATTGACTTTTACCCCGAATACACAGGGACGGGTTTGCTGGCAATATTGCAGCCAACCTCAAATATTATTGATTCTTTAACATTAAATAAGGATAAAACTTATAATTATGTACAAAAGTGGTTTCAAAAAAAATATAATATCAAATGGTTAAAACCAATCGGGTTTAATAATTCCTATGCTTTAATGATGCGGAAAAAGCAGGCGGATAAGTTAAATATTAAAACAATTTCAGACCTTAAACGATATTTGGAAAGCAAATAATTAAAATGGATTTACCCGGTTGTTATATAAAGGTACGCAAACGCACAGAACAAATCTGTAGTCCGTTGCAAACGGAGGATTACGTGGTGCAGCCCGTAGTTGAAGTAAGCCCGCCTAAGTGGCATATCGGGCATACAACCTGGTTTTTTGAAACTTTTATCCTGAAGCCATATTTTATGGGCTACCAGGAATATAACCCTGATTATAATTACGTATTCAACAGTTATTATGAAACAGAGGGCAACAGGGTGGTACGCACTGACAGGGGCAATTTAAGCCGCCCAACGGTTATCGAAATTTTCCGTTATCGCGAATATGTGGATGATGCCATGTCGCATTTTTTAAATGAGGGGATCGATGATGATGTTAAGGAACTGGTTATATTGGGATTAAACCACGAAGAGCAACACCAGGAGCTTTTGTACACCGATATTAAATATATTTTGGGACATAATCCTTTGTTCCCGGCTTACTCAAAAGAGTACGTTTCGCCAAAAACGGAAAAATCAGCAAATGCTGAATTTATCAAACTAAAGGAAGGTATTTACGGGGTTGGTTTCACAGGCGGTGGTTTTTGTTTTGATAATGAACTTAACCCCCATAAGGTGTATTTAAACGCTTTCGAAATAAGCCCCGATTTGGTTACCAATGCCGGGTATTTAGAGTTTATAAACGCCAACGGCTATCACGATTTCAGGCACTGGCATGCCGAAGGCTGGGATTGGGTGAATACAAATAAAATTGAAGCGCCTTTATACTGGCATTTGATTGGTGATGAATGGCATCATTACACCTTTCACGGTCTTGAGCAGGTGAATTTAAAAGAAGCTGTATCCCATATCAGTTATTTCGAGGCTTATGCTTACGCCGCCTGGAAAGGATTAAGGCTGCCAACGGAATTTGAATGGGAGGTTGCCGCCGCGCAATTTAGCTGGGGCAAAAGCTGGGAGTGGACAGAAAGCTCGTACCTGCCATATCCCGGTTTTACAAAAGCCCCGGGCGCAATCGGCGAATACAATGGTAAATTCATGGTTAATCAAAAGGTATTAAGGGGCGCATCCGAGGTTACTTCGCCGGGGCATGGCCGTATTACTTACCGCAACTTTTTTCAAACACATTTACGATGGCAATTTACCGGCATAAGGCTGGCTAAGTAATAAACTGCATTTTATGAAAAACACTGAACCTACGCTAATACAAACCGGGAATGACCAGCCCGCAAAATCAAAAACCAAACAGTTTTATGATGACGTGATAATTGGCCTGCGGTCGGCGCCAAAATATTTGAATTCAAAATATTTTTATGATGCCAATGGCGATAAACTTTTCCAGGAACTTATGAACTGCGAAGAATATTATCCAACCAGGTGCGAGCTTGAAATTTTTTCAGAAAAAACTGCTGACATCTGCGGGACCATAATTGGTGAAGGCGATGCTTTCGACCTGATTGAATTAGGCGCGGGCGATGCAACAAAATCAACCTGCCTGCTTCAATATCTTTTAGGGCAACAGGCTGATTTCAGCTATTTGCCCATTGACATCTCCGAAAATGTAATAGCGTACCTCAACGTTGCTTTGCCGGTAACTTTGCCTGGCGTTCAAATAACCGGCCTTAACGGCGAATATTTTGAGATGCTCGAAAAAGCGGCATCCATCTCAAATAAGCGCAAAGTGGTACTGTTTTTAGGTTCAAATATTGGCAATATGCAAATAAATGAGGCTGAAAGTTTTTGCAGGGAACTTCGTAATCACCTTGCTGCGGGGGATATGGCGCTGATAGGTTTCGATCTTAAAAAAAATCCAAAAACAGTGTTGGCGGCTTATAATGATAAAGGCGGGATAACCAAACAGTTTAACCTTAATTTACTGGAACGCATAAACCGTGAACTTAACGCCGATTTTAACGTAAGTCAATTTGACCATTACCCCATTTACGATCCTGAATCAGGTGCCTGTAAAAGTTACCTGATTAGCCTTACCGATCAGCAAATAGTAATTAACGGCACCGAAACGATTCATTTTTTAAAGGACGAATGTATTTTTATGGAAATATCGCAAAAATTTACTATTGCCCAAACTGATAAAATGGCTAAAAACACTTCATTCAAGCCTGTTCATCATTTTTTAGACAGCAGGAAATGGTTTACCGATGCTATTTGGTTAGCTGATTAAACAGCCTGATAAGCCCGGCTTTTACCCCGATGGCATATAATATAATCTAAATTTAAACCCAAGCCCCAGCACCACCAGGGCAATTGGTGGAATTAACCAAAAAATCACAATCTTACTTCTATAAGTTTCCTGCCTAATTCATGAAAAGCATTTTCCAATTTTTCGATTTGTGCCTTGCGGGGCTTTTTTGAGCCTGACGCGTAATGATGTAACTGTTTTGAATTAATTCTTGTTAAACGGTGTAAGGCTGTTTTCGTGAATATTCCTTTGATATATTGCTTTTAATTTATCCCCTTATAGTTCCCCCTTCAGGTTATAGTTCCCCCTTCAGGGGGTTAGGGGGTAAGCTCCAGCAGCACCGGGCAATGATCGGAATGCCTTGCCTCCGGCAATATCGCCACCCTTTTAATATTGTTTTCCAGCGCTTTTGTTGCCATATTATAATCGATGCGCCAACCTAAATTTTTGGCCCGCGAGTTTGCCCTGAAACTCCACCAGGTATAGTTATGCGGCTCTTTGTTCAAATGCCTGAAAGTATCTATATAGCCCGATTCAATAAAGTTTTCCATCCATTCACGTTCTTCGGGCAAAAAGCCGGATGAGTTGGCGTTTGATTTTGGGTTGTGGATATCAATAGGCCGGTGACAAATATTATAATCGCCGGATACCACTAATTTAGGATATTGGGATTGCAGCAACTCCAGGTATTTGCCAAATTCATCAAGAAAACGGTATTTGAAGGCCTGCCTGTCATCCCCGCTTGAACCTGATGGGAAATAAACGCTCATTACCGAAACATCGTCAAAATCAACGCGGATATTACGGCCCTCGCGGTCATAGTCAGTTATCCCGCAGCCATATTCTATATGTTTTGGCGTTTGTTTGGTGAAGATGGCCGTACCGCTGTACCCTTTTTTTTCGGCAGGGTACCAGTAGTGCTCATAACCCAATTGTTCAACCAATGCAAGGTCGGTCAAAACGTCAGGCGAAGCCTTAATTTCCTGCAGGCAAACTACATCAGCATCTGTTGCCTGTAGCCAGCCCAGCAAGTTTTTGCTCATTGCCGAGCGGATGCCATTTACGTTGTATGTAATTATCTTCATGCCCTCTGGCCCCCTAAAGGGGGAATTGTTCTTTAATTATTTAATACCTGTAAATATAGAAACTCCAATCATAAATTTCACAAAATCCGTATTCCAACTCCCCCTTTAGGTCCGATAGGACTCCTATGGAGGGGTTGGGGGGTCAAGTATCTTATCCAACAGCCTGCACTCTTTTTTGCTCAATAATTC
>DATCES010000146.1:0-6303 GCA_036509935.1 Mucilaginibacter sp. | reverse complement strand
GAAGCGGATAATATTTTGGTTGGAGGGGCCGATGAAATGACCAATGCCAGTTTTGCCATATTAAGCCGCCTGGGACTTTACAAGCGATGGCCAATATCAAATTTGGACCTATATTCAACCAACACAAGGGGAAGCATTGGTGGCGAAGGTGCGGCGTTTTTTTTGCTGACCGGTAAAGCCTCAGAAGGCAACCTTGCTGAACTTATGGCAACCAGGACCCTTTATAAACCGGCAAGCCTTGAAGCTATTGAAAAAATGGCAACAGCTTTTCTGTTAGAAAATAATTTAAAGATAGATGATATTGACCTGGTAATAACGGGCAAAAGCGGCGATACCGCGCATGATGATATTTATGTGCAATTAAATCAATCCCTGTTTAATGGCAAAAACCTTGCTAATTATAAGCATTTATGCGGCGAGTACCCAACTTCTTCTGCCTTTGCTTTATGGTTGGCATCAAATATTATAAAAAATAAAATAGTGCCCGAAGCCGTTATTGAAAGAAAGATCAAGAAAACAACCCCTAAAACAATATTGATTTACAACCATTATCAAAAAAAATATCATTCTTTAATGCTGGTTTCTGCCATTTAAAATTATTGATATGCAGGATAAAAATGACGCCTTATTCAGGATTGACAAATTGGAGCACCAGGATGGTATTATCAATGCCGTGTTGAATATTAATAAAGACTGCGATATATTCAAAGGGCATTTCCCCGACCAGCCGATAGTACCCGGCGCTTGTATGCTACAAATTGTGAAAGAAGTTTTGGAAGAAGCTTTGGATGCTTCGTTGCGGTTAAAAAAGGCCGACCATTTGAAATTTATGGTGATGGTTGATCCGGGGGATACATCGGCGGTGCAGTTGGATATTGGTTATGAAATTATTGAGGACGGTGATATTAGTTTGGTTGCTAAATTAATGAGTGGTGAGGTTGTTTGTTTTAAGTTTCAGGGGAGGTTTGTGATAGTATAAGTCTCTACTTCCTGCTACGCCCGTTCAAGCGTATACGTTTGAATGCCTTTTTGTTGTGCGTGGACGCTCAAAATTTCATATGTTCAAGCGTGGACGCTTGACTTGGCGGGGCTAACTAAATATTATTATATTATATTTGAGATATAAACCTAAACCTCAACTTAACCAAAAGCTTAATTTATGCAAGGCGAAGATATTATAAGAAAAGAAGCCAAAGAATTCTATGAATGGGAGATAAAAGGCTCGAAAAACAATAACGCAATCGACGACTTCCACCTGCTTAAAAATCGATTAGCTGATTTTTATACTCCAGAAAGTAAAGCCTTGTTTCTGGACGAAATTGAAATGCAAGTAGCAAATAATTTAAAAAAACATCGAGATCAAGCTCATGAAGGCAAACCAGGACTGAATTGTAGACATGAAGTTAAGCCTGAAAAGATGTTATTTTATATTAAACAAGAGATTGACACGTTACCAATTGTAGCCCACCAGAAAAACCAGTCCAATCCTATACAAGAAAGGAATAAAGTGTTTATTAGTTATAGTCATTTCGATAGTGAATATTTAATTGATATCCAAAGGCACTTTAAACCATTTCTTAGTCAAATAGATTGTTGGGATGATAGCAAGATACAACCCGGGCAAAAGTGGAAAGATGAGATTAAGAAAGCAATTGAAGGAACAAAAGTTGCGATTCTACTTGTCAGCACAGACTTCCTGGGGTCCGAATTTATTTCAACAGATGAATTGCCTCCTTTGCTGAAAGCTGCGGAAGAAAATGGAGCAGTTATATTAATCGTAATTTTAAAGCCTTGTTTATTTGAAGAGTTTGAAGCGTTAAACAAATATCAGGCAATGAATCCTCCAAATAATCCTGTGATGAAAATGAATAAAACCGAAGTCGAAGAACTATATGTCAATTTAGTTCGGCAAACAAAGCGCATATTAGAGGCTGATAAATAAATGGAAACTTATCAAATTTTATAGTTATTGACTCGAATAATATTGAGGGGAGACAGGCCTGCGGGTATGGGGAGGCTTATACGTTCTTTAATTCCGTTGTACTATCCATAAACAAAGGAATCCCTATATGTTCACCAGTAAGCTTCCGGTAATAAAACTCCGAGAAGGGACTATTCTGCTCATTGAAACTAACGTAAAAATGTGGACAATTGTAGTGTTCGTCGCCGTTAAGGTCATAGCTCACAATATCGTTAAAATCGATCACATCAATCTTTGAAGCGCTAATCACCATAAACCCTTCCGGATCTGCCGGTCGCCGCGCCGTCCATTGATAATGATCGTTTACATATAGATTTACATTGTCACCGTAAAAGCCAAGCCCTTTCGTACTCAGCCTGGCAATTTCGGCTGCGAACCAGTACCAGGGACCGTCTTCATTGGGATGCTTCGGGTAATGCGTGTCAGCGGCCGAGTGAATGATCATCCGGGATCGCCGTTTCCTCTTCTCCGGCGCATAATTCAGCCAATCCGCAAAATCCCGCTCAATATTTTTTTTCATAGCCAATCTGGAGAGCAGTTTATCCTCCACCTTCAGGTCGGCTATGTGGAATTGCGGATAATATCTCGTCAATGTTATCGGTAAATGGCTCAACTGCTGCTGAATAGTTTCCCAGCCCCAGAACAAAACCTCAAAGGGGAGAATCATCGCTTGGCGCAGTTCCTCCGCATATTCATCATAATCCGTATGTTCAGAAGCCGTTGTAGCAATCACCACTGTGGCGTAAACAATAGGGGTGTGCCTGTCTGATAAGGTGTGCAGGATTGTTTCAATATCAGTGAGCAATTCTTTTTTGATCATCGCCGCACTCCGGCTCATATCCTTGTGCTTACACTGGACAACCATTTGTTTTTGCGCTGAAAAAAGGTCAATGCCTTTCTGATCGTGACCATTCTTTCCAAAACATTTGAACGATAATGTATGGTAATGCTCATTTAACAGGTCAGCCATTAACTGTTCGAACTGTTTGGGGTTATCGATTGGTGGAAACTGGTATGTGGACATAACCCAAAATTACGCAATATTCGCGCGGCACCAACATTGTGACTTCAATAAGTTTCGAGAGTGCAAATGGGGGGTGCCCACGCCCGTTCAAGCGTCCAATATTTAAAAGTTTGAAACTAATATTCATTTTGAAACGAGCTATTTTCCGACCCAAAGAGATTTTGCAGAAAGCCGTTATTTTGAACAATTGCGAATTTTGGCACAATTACGTAAATTAGATATTAAATTTGCAGAAGCTATGGAATCGATAACCAAGTTTTTTAAGGAAGAAAAAGACCCGTTTTTCCAAAGGGGCGAAGCAAAAGGCAAAGTGGAAGGCAGAAAAGAAGAAGCCATTGCCATTGCCGGTGAAATGAAAAAGGATGGCATCCCTGTTGACCAGATTGCTAAATTCACTAAACTTTCTCTTGAAGAAATAGAAAAACTCTAATTCTTTACCCACCCCGTTAGTGTCGCACTGTAACAGCACCGATTTCGCAGGTGCCCCGCGTACGGCATGGATCAATAAGCCGCACCCCCCTATTTCTTCCCATGCACATCAATATAATCAGCCAGTGTATTTACATCAACCAGCACTTTTCGTCCTTCCCTGGGGTCTTGTATCGTTATCCCGTATTCCCGTTTCAATAATACCACCAGTTCGAGCGAATCAATGGAATCCAGGCCGAGGCCATCGCCGAATAATGGTTCGTCATCTTTTATGTCGGCTGGGGTAAGGTCAGTAAGGTTCAAAAAATGTATTATCTGGCTTTTTAACTGCGCTTTTAGCTCTGTTTTGTTCATCTGGTAATTATATTAAATTTTTTCTTTTCAGCCCCAAAAACGTTAAAAGTTGAAGAACTATGGTAATAATAAATAAAGGGGCAATATTGTTTAACACATCTTTTAGTTTACCCCCTTCAAGGAATAGTGTGTAATATGCTTCAAGGCTCCAGTGCATGGGCGAAAAATTTGCGGCATCCTTAAAAAAGCCCTGCATGGCAAAGCTTGGCACCATAAGCCCGCCCAGGGCGGATAATATAACTATGGATATGGCGCCAAAACCATTTACCTGTTCGCGCGTTTCTAAAAATACACCCACGCAAATGGCATAACTCACAGCACACCACCCGGTAACCACGGTTACAATAATTAGCGCCGGCATATCCGATGGTAAATTAAGCGATGGCAGCCCCATAACGGGGAACAGCCATATCCCCAACGAAAAAATCACGGCAGCCTGTATTATGGTAACGCCGAGGTAGGTGATTTGCTTTGACACGATAGCAACACTGTAACTTGTAGGCAAAGTTTTTAACCTCGTAAAACTGCCGCTCACTTTTTCCTTCACAACACTGCCGCCTAATGACAGGATAACAAAAAACATGGCGAAAATTGTCCAGGCAGGGACATTATGCTGGGTGGCATTGGGATTAATCCGTGTACCCTCTTTTGAAACCGGAATATCATTAATTGCTGTTTTATTGTTCAGCATTTCATTCTCCAGTTGTTCGGGCATCTGCCTTTCATTGATGGAAAAGTAGAGGCTGCGTAATGTTTCCCTGCTTTCAACCAATTGCAATGCGCTGCGGAGGGCACCCTCAACAGAAAGCCTTACAGCTTCCTGTATGGCGGGATTATAATAAAGGGTTAGCGGATCGATATCGCCTGCATCTTTCAGCGTATCCCCCTGTAAGCCAAAACTGGTTAAAGCCTTGCCGGCAACACTTTTTGATTTGGCCTTTACCTTTAATGAAAAATTTGCCGGAATGATCACCCCAAGCATGGCATCTTTCTCATGCATGGCGTCAGACATTTGCTTTTCATTTTGACGGCCCGGAACCTGCATTACTTTAAACATCCCTATTTTCCCAATAACTGCTATCAGTTGCTTGCCGGCCTGCCCGGTATCCCTGTTACTGATCAATACAGGCAGCTTATTTTTATTCATCAGCTGAAAAGTGCTGTTTTGTATATTAGTTAGCACAATAACCAGCATAACAGGCATAATAAACATAAGGGTAATGCCAGGTTTGTCGCGCCACAACACCCGGATATCTTTTAATATCGTTGCCCAAAGTTTAAACATCGTCCCTGTATTCCTTCCCGGTTAAATTTAAAAACAGGTTTTCCAGGCTATCCTGGTGATAATCCTTCAATAATTTATCCAGATCATCATGCGCTATTATTTTACCATCATCTATTAATGCCACCTGTTCGCAAATCCCTTCTGCCTCGCTTAACTGGTGGGATGTATAAACCAATGTTGTCCCGTTTTTATTTAGCTCTAAAAGGTAATTGATAATAGCGTGCCTTGTTTGCACATCAACCCCAACAGTTGGTTCATCTAAAAATAATATTTCAGGGTTATGGATAACGCCGATAGCCAGGTTAACCCTGCGTTTCATACCTCCCGAAAATTTCTCCACTTGCTTATCCCTTACTTCTTCCAATCCCAGTATATGCAACAGTTCATCTGTTCTTTTCCTGATGGTTTTTTTATCGAGGCCCGACCATGCGCCAAAAAATTCGAGATTTTCAACCGGGCTGAGTTCCTGGTAAAAAGAAAAATCCTGTGGCACAAAACCGAATAATTTATATACCGCATTATCCTGCCCGCCAACTACGTGCCCCAAAAGCCGGATACGCCCCTCATTAACCGGGAACAACCCCGTCATTAAGCTGATGAGCGTGGTTTTACCTGCGCCATTTGGGCCAAACAAACCAAAGCGCGCGCCCTTAGCTACCTTAAGGTTAAGATTAGAAAAAAAAAGGTCCCGGTTACCCGGATAACGGAACCCTATGCCCTCAACGTCAATCGCTAAAGCATTTGCTACTGCCATTTAATATTTTTTAAAGTTAAAAAAGCATTTTTCTCTAATTCAGCTATTTCCAGCAAATAATTGCCCATTACATTAAAATCTTCCTGGCTGCCAAGCCTTCCTTTGTAAATCCCAGCGGCATGTACAGCGGCAGTGCGCCATAAGTCGCCCGCCTTTGTAAACATCGCTGATACCCCGGCTAACTGGTTGCCCGGTAAATAGCTATCCGCTTCCTGCAAAAAAGCAGCATAAATGTAGCGGAAACCGCCGCCACCAGTACCTATTTCTTCCTGCATACGTACCATTTGTGCAAGGTACACGCCTGCTTTTTGCAGCCCAAGGTTATCGCGCCACTTTTTTATTTTATTCCCGGTGCTTTTTATACCTGATATACCTGCAAAACTGCCTGGTATAAAAAGCATACTTTTTACATTTTTTTTGATCCCGTTTTTTATGGCCTGTTTTATTTGTGCATCAGTAATACCGGCCCTCTTTTC
>DATCES010000145.1:0-4620 GCA_036509935.1 Mucilaginibacter sp. | reverse complement strand
GCATTATGCCCCCGCCGCTAAATACTTGTCTGCCGTTTAAGGTCCGGTAGGGGGATGGCCTTTTAAAAATGCTGTCGTCATAATTGCTTTGGGCCGAAAATAATTCACCTTTCCGCATCCTTTCCGCTATTTCATTATGGTAATTGTCAATGCCATGCCTGTATGATTTTTGTATCGAGCGTCCGGATGGGGTATAATACCTTGCCACAGTCAAATTAATGGCCGATCCATCGCCGAATGGGAATTGCTGCTGTACCAGCCCTTTGCCAAATGAGCGGCGGCCAACAATCACCGCCCTGTCAAGGTCTTGCAGCGCCCCGGCCAATATCTCGCTTGCCGAAGCGGAATATTCATCAATCAATACAGCTAATTTCCCGTCCTTGAACTCACCTGAATCTGTAGCGAAATAATCCTTGCGCCCTTCATGCACGCCTTTGGTGTAAACTATGAGTTTGTCTTTTTTTAAAAACTCATCAGCAAGCGCGGTTGCCGCATTAAGGTACCCGCCGCCGTTATCCCTTATATCGAGCACCAGTTTTTTCAGGCGTTGCTTTCTAAGCCTTACAAGCGCTGCCCTAAAATCGGCATCAGTAGTTGAGGCAAACCTGCTGATTTTGATATAGCCTATGCCGGGCGCTGCCATATAGGCTGCATCCAGGCTGCTTAAATCAACATGCCCGCGTTTTATATGATAAATTTTCATTGTTTTACTACCGGGGCCTGAAACTGAAAGCGAAATTTCAGAATTAATATCACCCTTGAAAACTTCGTTTACCCGGTTAACTGTAAGGTTTGTGCCCGAAAACTTTTTTTGGTTAATGTTAATTACCCTGTCGCCTGCAATTAATCCTTGCGTTTCCGCAGGGCCGCCGGGGTAAACCTGCGTTATAAAAAGTGTATCGCGCAGCAATTGGTAAGCTAACCCAATTCCGTTAAAACCGCCATCCAGGCTTTCATTGATGGATTGCGCCCGAATTGGTTGTAAATAAAGCGAATGTGGATCAAGGTTTTGCAAAAGATTATTAACGGTAACCCCCTCCAAACTATCCTCATTAACCGGATCGACATAGTTGTTTTTTATAAGGGTTAAAGCCCTTGATACTTTATCGTGGCCGCCAGCCAAAAAATCCAGACTATGGTCAATGAAATTTTTATAGCTGATAATCAAGCCAATAGCAATCCCCACCAAAAGCAATACTATAGACCTGAAAATTATACCCGCTCCATTTTTCATATACCGGCTATTGCAAATTTATTGATTAGACATGAGAATTAAGATTTTGTTTAAGTTATTTGCTGAAGGGTTTTATTTTTAAGATGCGGGGCTTTTAGGATTACCCAAATTTCTCACAAAATCAAACACTCACTTAATCAACCCGATCAACTACTCACAAATTTCTCAACATTTTTTCCGAATTTTGCTGAAAATTAAAAGCCTTAAAATGGAGAGGACCACCGAAAAGGATTCGCATTATGAAGATTTAGAAAAAATGCCGGTAATGGAGATCCTTCAAAATATAAATAAGGAGGACCGGACTGTTCCATTGGCAGTTGCTAAAGCTTTGCCGCAGATAGAAAAGCTTGCAACTATAACCGCTGCTAAGATGAAGGAAGGCGGCCGGCTTTTTTATATAGGGGCAGGCACCAGCGGGCGTTTGGGGATAGTTGACGCTTCGGAATGCCCGCCTACATTTGGTGTACCTTTTGATTTGGTGGTAGGCATTATGGCCGGCGGCGATGGCGCTATCCGCAAAGCGGTGGAATTTGCGGAAGATGATACTGAACAGGCCTGGATCGATCTGTCGCCATATCATATT
This sequence comes from Mucilaginibacter sp., assembly GCA_036509935.1. Taxonomy (GTDB): domain Bacteria; phylum Bacteroidota; class Bacteroidia; order Sphingobacteriales; family Sphingobacteriaceae; genus Mucilaginibacter. The sequence continues at coordinate 2,803 of DATCES010000145.1, read as the reverse complement.
AACGATAAAGATGTATTGATTGGAATAGCAGCATCAGGTACTACACCTTATGTAACAGGCGGCTTAAAAAAAGCCAACGGGCACAATGTAACAACCGGCTGCATTGTTTGCAATAGCGGCAGCGCGGTTGCCGGCGAAGCAAAATATCCGGTTGAAGTAATTACCGGCCCCGAATTTTTAACCGGGTCAACCCGGATGAAAGCAGGTACAGCACAAAAACTGGTGTTAAATATGCTTAGCACCAGCGTAATGATACTGTTGGGCCGGGTAAAAGGCAATAAAATGGTTGATATGCAATTATCAAACAATAAACTGGTTGACCGCGGGACACGGATGGTGATGAATGAAACCGGATTAAACGAAGAAACCGCTGCCTGTTTGTTAAAAAAATACGGTAGCGTTAGAAAAGCGGTAGAGAATTATAAAATTGATTAATAGATGTGCAGATATGCGGATATGCAAATGTGCAGATGGTTAAAATGGGCTTATTAAAAACATTTGCATATCTGCACATTCGCACATCAATCCGCACATCTGCATATCCACACATTTGAAATTAAACGATGCACGAGATAGAACCATATTATAAGTGGAGGGATGATTACATTGCAGCAGAGGATGAATATTCACCTTTTTATGCAACGGAATACAGCGAGTTTGAGTTTGATAAGCAGGTATATAACTACCTGCTGCACCCGCAATGGGATTCGTTTGGCTCGGCTACCTTATACCTGAAAGTATTATTTGTTGATTATGAGCGTTCATATACCGTTATAGAATTTATTGGTGAGTGGAACGATGCGATCAATAATGATATTACGCTGCTGAAGCGCGAGCTCATCGAGCTGATGATAGACAATGGCATCTATCATTTTATCCTGATTGGCGAAAATGTACTGAACTTCCACTCATCTGATGATTGTTATTATGAAGAATGGTTCCAGGATGTCGAAGATGGCTGGATAGCGGGCATAAATTTCAGGGACCATGTAATCGATGAATTTAAGCGGAACAATATAGACTACTATATCAACTTCGGCGGCGAACTTGACGGCCTGGAATGGCGCACGTTAAAACCCATACAGGTATTTAAAAAAGTGGAAGAGCAGTTGATAAGGAGGTTGAGTTAGGGAAGGCCGAAAGTCGGAAATTCAGTAAAGTCCGAAGAAAAAATAAAGGGAAAACAAACATTTCGGGAAATAAAAGACATTTAACATTTCGGGCTTTTGGACTTTACTGACTTTCGGACTAAAAAAAAATCTCACATCTCCTATCTTAAATCCCACATCTATACGTAAATTTGTATAAATAATTTTTATAAAAAATGGAAAACAATAGTTCTAACAGCGTTTACAATAACGTAATACAAATTAATGATGCCGATACATCCCGTAAATTTTTAGCAAATGTGTTTTTATGGATGTTTGTGGCTTTGGGGATATCGGCGTTATGTGCCTATATTTTTGCAAATACGCCATCATTTCTTCAACTCCTGGTTGATGCAAACACCAGGCAATTAACGGGTTTTGCCTATATAGTGATGTTTGCCCCGCTGGCATTCGTGCTTTTAATAAGCTTTGGGCTTAACCGAATTTCGTACCCTGTACTTTCATTATTATTTATTGCTTATGCAGCAGTTACAGGCATCAGTTTCAGTTTCATACTTATGGCTTTTACTGCGGCTTCAATACTAAGCGTATTTTTAACAACATCAATTGTTTTTGGCATTATGGCCATTGCGGGTTATACCACCAAACAGGACCTCACCAAATTTGGTTCAATTTTAATGATGTTCCTGGTTGGCATAATTGTGGCAAGCCTTGTTAACATGTTTTTACATAGCTCGGGCCTTGATATGCTGATTAGTTATATCGGTGTTGCGGTATTTGTAGGTTTAACAGCTTACGATGTACAAAAATTAAAAAACATTGGCGCAGGGTTAACTTACGGAGATGCGGCAGCCTCAAAAATGGCGCTAATGGGCGGTTTAACCCTATACCTCGACTTTATTAACCTGTTCCTTATGTTGCTGCGTATTTTCGGCAGGCGCCACTAATAAAAAATAACTTTAGTTAAAAGCCGTCTGCATTACTGTAGACGGCTTTTTTTGCCTCACCCTGCCTCTCCAAAGGAGAGGGTTCTAACTTCGCGCTTTTAAAAAGCCCTCTCCTTTGGAGAGGGTTGGGTGAGGCCCTTTGGATAGGGCAGGGTGAGGCGGATATATGCATGGCTAAACGCGCATTTGCATATTAATACTTTATTTCTCATCTTTGCAATGCTTATAGAGAAAGACGGAGGGATTAGACCCTGCGAAGTCTTGGCAACCTGTGCTTACAAGGTGCCACATTCTACTTGAAGGCCATTGGGGCATTCAGGAAAGATAAGCGAAAGTCACTATACAGCCGGACTTTTCGATATAAGCTTATTTCAGTTTGTAGTTTTGAATCAGCAGTTTGCAGTTTTTTGCCAACTTTTTAATTCTCTTTCACTGCAAACTGGCAACTGCAAACTGCCAACTGAATATAATGGATATTAGAAAAGAATTAGAGAAACGCATCCTGGTAATTGACGGCGCGATGGGTACCATGATACAACGGTACGAATTATCCGAAGAGGATTTTCGTGGCGAAAGGTTTCGCGGCCATGCTTCTGACTTGAAAGGTAATAACGACTTGCTGAATATTACGCGTCCGAATGTGATCAAGGCCATACATGCTGAATACCTGGATGCCGGGGCGGATATTATTGAAACAAACACCTTCAGTACCCAGCGTATTTCCCTTGCTGATTACCACCTGGAAGA
>DATCES010000144.1:0-5931 GCA_036509935.1 Mucilaginibacter sp. | reverse complement strand
TTGAAAATTTGGCGATTTGAAAATTTGAAGATGCCTAATTTTCAAATCTTCAAATTATCACATTTTCAAATTAAATCACCCCCGCATAAATGGGTTAAAATTCCTCGTGCCTATCTCCATGCCGGCAGCCCGGCAAACGGTTTTTTCGCCAAACTTAAAGTTTATCTTATCCATCGCCTGGTAAAGCCTTATTCGCTCCTCGTTATCTTCAAAAAGGTTAATCTGGTAGCTGCCGCTGCAAAGGTTGCTTAGCCTCACACCTATTAACCGTATTGGCCTATAATGGTTCCAGGCTGTTTTAAGTAGGTTTTTTATGCCGGGAATTAAAATATGTTCGGCAGCAGTGGGGGCTATTTTTTCCTGCCGGGTATGGGTCTCGAAATTGGCATAGCGCACTTTAATAGCCAGGCACGAAGCTACCATGTTTTCCCGGCGCAGTTTTGATGCCAATTCTTCGGTCATGGATACCAGGACAGTTTCGATCTTGCCCTGATCGGATATGTTGCTGTTAAAAGTATGTTCAGTTGAAATGGATTTTCTGCCGGCGTGCGGTACAATTACACTATCGTCAATCCCGTTAGCCTTTTCCCATAGGTATTTGCCGGCTTTTCCGAAAATAGTTTCTAAAAACTTTAAATTGGTTTTTTGCAGGTCACCTATTTTTTCAATTCCATACTGGAAAAGTTTTGCGCTTGTGCTTTCACCCAAACCGGGTATTTTACTTATGCTGAGCGGCGCTAAAAAAGCTTTTTCCATCCCATGTGGGATATACAATTGCCCGTTAGGCTTTGCCTGGTTGGTAGCCATTTTTGATACCGTTTTGCCCGATGACATGCCAAAGGAAATAGGCAGGCTTGTTTCCCTCATTATTTTTTGCCGTAATTCTGTTGCGTGATTGTAGCAGTTGTGAAAGCGGTCCATGCCGGTATAATCAATATAAAATTCATCAACCGATGTTTTTTGGTAAAGCGGCACCGATTGGTGGATGATCTCCGTAACCTCGCGCGATGCTTCGGAGTACCTGCCATGCGCGCCCCTTATTACGATAGCGTATGGGCAAAGTTTTATGGCCTGCCGCATAGGCATGGCCGAATGGATACCAAATTTTCGTGCTTCGTAACTACAGGATGCCACCACGCCCCTGTCCGCCGAACCACCGATAAGCACTGGTTTCCCGATAAGCGACGGATCAAACTTACGCTCCACCGAAACAAAGAATGAATCAAGGTCGATATGAACAATATAACGCTTGGCGGTCATGATACAAATGTAGAAAAAGATTTGCATTAAGCTAAAAATATTAGTAAATTAGTGGTCGATCAATGCCTCTTTCTTTTTATGTTTTGTGCGGCTAATTTTGTATTTTTACAAATAATACGATTTATATACACTTGTAAATAAAATATATATGGCATCTGTTGATTTGGAAATAGCTACCAGGGAAGAAAAATACATCAATACCATAAAGGAGATGCGTTTAAAAAACTTTAGTAAGGGACTTCCTTTTCTAATTCTCTCCGATAAGCTGCCTGACGGACAGGTATATCGGGAATTTCCAGATGAGCATATAGAATTACAAGAAGTATCCGCAGTTGGTTCAAAATATAATACTACCGTTTTTAAAATATTATCATCAACCGAAGCCGATCATATCCGCAAGGAAAATGGATTACTCTAAACCGACCTTAATAGTTATTTCAGGGTATAAAAAAACCTAAAAAAGATTTGCTATTTACTAAATATATTAGCATTATTGTTTTCTCAAAAACATAATGCTATGACAGGTTACCAGGATTATTTAATAGTGCTTTCCCCGTCGGAAAACATTATCAGCAGCGTAAAAAAAATAAAGGATTTTAGTTTTAATAAGATCGGCGAGTATGAAAGTCATTATTCAAAAGCGCATATCACCATCCAGTCATGGCCGCGTAAAAAACCTGTTTGGGTGGAGCCCCTGGTACCAAAGTTAGTGCGGGACCTGCAAACATTGCCGTCTATTACGTTGGATATAAATGGTTTTGCTTATTTCAATCAGCAGGATTATCAAACCATTTACGCAAAGCTCAATTCTACTGCGGCAACAAAGATCCGGTTTAAAACATTAAGAAGGTTTTTTAGCAACGAAAATTCGGAACCGCATATTACCATAGCCCGGAGCATCCCCAATGAGGCATTTAATAAACTATGGCCCCATTTTAAAAACCTGCAATGGAACGGGCAATTTAAGGTGGATAAACTTACCATTTTACGAAGAGAAATGATAGGGCATGATAAAATATACAAAGTATTTAAAGAGATACCGTTCAATAACAATCTCGACCTGGATACTTTCGCCAATTCAAAATTAAAAGCGCAGGTTTTGCCATTAAATAAGGTTAATATGCAGCAGATCAGCCTTTTTTAATGAGTATTTTATGGTAGCTTATACCGACTATTTAATTGTCATTTCCCCACCTGAAAGCGTAATTAATGAGGTGAGCAGGTATAAAAGGTCGTCCGTAAATGTGATTGGCCATTATGAGGGGATGCACAATACTGCACAAATTGTTATTACCCGCCAAACCCGGTGCAATCCGTTGTTGGTGCAGCCAATCATTGAATGCATGGCAAAAAGGCTAAGTATTATGCCCCCAATCCAACTGCAAATAAATGGCTTCAGTTTTTTTAACGAGGGCAGGGCAGCAAAAACCATATACGCCATTATTGAACATGTGCCCAAAACCGATAATTGGTTCATGCTATTAAAAAAGCAGCTTGGCATAAAGGTTAAAAACTTTGTACCCCATATCATCATAGCCAAAAACATCCCGGCAACATCATTTAATGAACTATGGCCGAATTTTGAAAACAGGCTATGGGCTGAAACATTTATCGCAAACAGTTTGACCATATTGCACAGGGAAACCTACGTTGAGTATTGTGAATGGCGGGTATATAAAGAATTATTTTTTGCAAACAGGTTGAAGGAAATGTTTTAGAGGTTTTGATATTTTTTACTGATTTTAACGCACATACCAATTTTCGATCAAAATGCCCTCGATATGTTCAAAATGTCTGATATTATCTGTCACCAGCGTTAAATTGTTTTCAACTGCGGTTACTCCAATCAATAGATCAAACTCATCATTAATAGGTTTGCCCATTTTACGCAGACGGACCTTTTCTTTTGCATAACGTTTGATGCAACCAAAGATGGGAATAACAGAAAGCCCGTTTACAAAATCATCGACAACTCTGTGCGCTTTTTCAGTATTGTCACCATTTTCCGCGCCAAACCTTAGCTCAACCACAGTAATTTCGGAAATGAAAAAATTATTGCGGCCTTTCTCACGGATCAGGGAATTCAAATCAAGTTTGCCTCTAAGGTAAAACACACAGATGCTGGTGTCAAGCAGGTATTGCATCAGAATTTAATATCTTTTTCTCTGAACTTTCTTGAGCCTTTGATCTCGTTTACAATCTCTTCAGCAGGTTTATCGCCAGGAAAAGCGCCGAAGGATTCAAAAAAAACTTTATCCTTTGAATTTTTTTCTTTCTTCAGTGATTTTGACAAGCGTTCTATCAGCTCTAATTTCGTAAAAGAGTCCAAACCCTCAAACAGTTTAGAATAGGTGTCTATAATATTTTTGTTTGCTACTGTCATACAATATTATGTTTAAGGAATGTGTACTTGTACTAACTTAATACAAAAATAACAATAAAATTCATAAAGGTTGGCCTTTTATAACGCATTTTAGTGCAATGGTTCTTAAAAAGTATTTAATGATTTTAAAAAAAACTAAGCCACTTCAACCTAAAATACTTAAACAACTTCGAAAACCACTCACTTAATCAACATAATCGACTTATAACCAATTTGTTCCAATGTTTTCAACAATTTATTAACCCAAAAACAAACCTTTTTCTATATTTGCGGCGGGGTAAGTCTTTTACGGCCAGCTCCTCTTGAACTCCCCCAGGGTGGGAACGCAGCAAGGGTAGAGAGTTGAGCGGCGCGATAGAAGTAGCTTACCCTTTTTTTGTTACTCATATTTTTTGCCCTTTCCGGGGCAGTGTTATTAACAATATTGAAGAATAATGAATTTTTAATATCGCGCGCGGAAATAAACTTCATCATTAGATATTCATTATTCGATATTTTAATTTTTAATATCTCAGATCCCCTCTCTAATCACTAAAACTGATTATCTTCGTACTGTTCAGTTAATCCCCAAATTAAGCCCGATGAAATCTGTCAAAATCCTTTACCTCATTTTATTTGTGATGCCAGTATCGGCTATTGCACAAAGTTCAATGCTTACGAACCCTTTGCTGGTTCACTCCAATAAACCTATAAAATTCGATAAAGTTAACGCTATGGTTGTCAAGGATGCCACATCAACGCTAATAAAAGTATCCAATTACCGCATCGGCAAGCTTACAGCCATACCCGCAAGCAAAAAGACTATGACCAATACCTTAATGGGATTCGATGAGCTTAACTATGACTTAAGCGACCTGGGCGCAAAACTTGGTGTTATCGCATCCACCTATGCAGACAACGCTACCCGCAACGAAGCAAATAACCAGATCCAAAAACTGTCATCCTATGGCAGCGACATTTTTCTTAACGAGCCTTTGTACAAAGCGCTGAAGGAATTCTCATTATCTGCGGCAGCAAAACAACTGTCGGTCACACAAAAAAAGTTTTTAAAGGAAACATTGATAGCCTTTGAAATTAATGGCATGAAACTGGACAAGAAAGGCCGGGATGCTCTAAAGATAACCAATGATAAAATTATTGATTTCGGTAACCAATTTGATAAAAACCTTGCCGAGTTTAAAGATAGTATAGTGTTTGCAATAAATGACCTTACCGGAGTACCACGCGAAATTACTACCTCATGGAAAAGGCCTAACGGCAAGTATATGCTACGTATAAATGGCCCCAATTATATCAACATCGAAAAATATGCAGATATCGAAGGAACACGGCATGCCATGTTCCTTAAATATATGAACCGGGCTTATCCGGCAAACATGGGCGCTTTAGACAGCCTTTTTTATTACCGCCAGAAACTGGCCGACCAGTTAGGTTATAAAACCTATGCCGAATATGCGCTGGTTACAAAAATGGCGGGTAAGCCGACAACTGTATGGGCCTTTTTGGATGACCTGCAGGCAAAATTAACCCCACATGTAGGCCCCGAGTTGGATGAGTTAAAAGCAATAAAACAAGCGCAAAACCCGGGCTCTCCGGCAATACAGCCCTGGGATATACAATATTACAGCAAAAAGCTGCTTGATAGTAAATACAGCTTGAACACCGACGAGGTAAAACAATACTTCGAGATGAACAACACGATTCAAGGCATGTTTACAGTGTACCAGAAGTTGTTTAATATAAGCATTCACGAGGCAAAAGGGTTACCAGTATGGAACGATAAAATTAAATCGTACGAATTATGGATGGACGGGAAAAAGATGGGAACTTTTTTTCTTGATCTTTACCCTCGAACCAATAAATATACCCATTTTGAAACAGCCCCCATTGCGCAGTACCGCATAGCAAACGGCAGGGAAATTTTGCCGGTTGGGACGCTGATCTGTAATTTTCCCGAAGGTACAGCCACTGAACCATCGCTGCTGGATCACCAGGACGTGATTACGATGTTTCATGAATTTGGTCATTTGATACACTTTTTGCTTTGCCATCCGGTAATTTCAAGCCAGTCGGCCTTTGGTGTAAAAGGCGATTTTGTTGAGGCGCCGTCCCAGTTCCTTGAAAATTTTTGTTGGAATTATGATTGCCTGAAACTATTCGCTAAAAACTACAAAACCGGCGAAGTGCTGCCAAAGTCACTTTTCGATAAAATGAAGGCCGCGCAAAATGCCGGGGTAAGCATTCAATACATTAGGCAGGTATCGTTGGCAAAAATAGATTTTACTTAC
>DATCES010000143.1:0-2955 GCA_036509935.1 Mucilaginibacter sp. | reverse complement strand
AAAAAGTATTTTTTTAATGAAGGGGACAGCTACAAAATAAAACCTGAAATACGCAAAATGGCGATCTTCGCGCAGCACGACCTGGTAAAGAACCCGCCGTATTGCAATATGCATTTTATCAGTTGCCGCAACCTGCTGATATATATGACGCCCATTTTGCAAAAAAAGATATTTACCATGCTGCTCTTCGGCCTTAAAAAGGATGGTTATTTATTTTTAGGCTCCAGCGAAAACCCGGTGCCGATTATCAAAAACCTGGAGGTTGTAAATAAAAAATGGAAAATATATAAGAACCTTGAAACAAAAAGGGTTATACGGTTTGATGCATTTTCGATGCCCGAATTGTTCGATACAAAACGCATGCCTGCCACATCTGCAATGGACGACACTTCTAAAAACACAGGCAACACCCTGGCCGAAGCGGTGAATATAAACCTGGTTAACGAACTGGACTACCTTGTTGTTTGTGTTGATGAAAATAACCGTGTGGTAAAAGCCTATGGGGACACAACAAAATACCTCCTTCAAAAAAATTTCAACCAAAACCTTGATGAACTTTTGCCAAAACCACTTAAGGTAGCCTTTAATACATTGGTGCCTGCCGCATTAAAAGCAAATAAAAAAGTTACTGTTAAGGGGATAAAAATTAAACACGGTAAAATAATAACTAAAGTAAGCCTCTCGGTTAGCCCGTTAACCATAAAAAAAGACGGGAGAAAATTGTTAATGGTAACCTTTTGCGATGATAAATCGTCCGTTCCGGCAAACGGCGATGAAACAGTGTTTGATGAAAAAATATACCATGATCAATACACAAAGAATTTAGAAGAGGAATTGAAGGAGCTGAAAAATAAACTTCATTCCACTTATGAGCAACTGGATGCATCTAATGAGAATATGCAATCGTTTAATGAGGAACTTATCTCGGCAAACGAAGAAATGCAGAGCACCAATGAAGAAATGCAATCGGTAAATGAGGAACTGGATACCATTAATTCTGATTACCAGTTAAAAAATAAAGAACTGCTGGAACTTAATGATGACCTGAATAATTATTTCAGAAGTAACATTAACGGGCAATTAATTATAAATAACGACCTGATTTTAATGAAATTTTCGCCGGGTACCGTTAAGCAGATCAATCTGCTCGAAAGCGATATCGGCAGACCCCTCAGCAATATTACAACCAATATAAAATTTGAAACAATAATAGGGGATATTAAACAGGTGCTTGCCAAAGGTGTTATTATTACTAAGGAAATTGAGACTAATGATGGCAAATGGTACCAGATTATGACGATGCCCTACTTAAAGCATGCGGAAAATAAAAACAGCGGTGCCATTATCACTTTTAATGACATTACCGAATTAAAAAACGCGCAACTGGAGCTTGATAAAAAAAATCAAAGCCTGGTACGTATCAATACTGACCTGGATCATTTTATCCATGCGGCTTCACATGATCTGCTGGCCCCGCTGGGTGTTATAGAAACAAGTATCAACGTGATGAACCGGATACCATTAAGCGAACCAAAGCTGATGGAATTTTTGGATATGATAAATTCATCCATAAAAAAATTCAGCTCACTGATCAAAGACATAGGTACAATTGCCAAAATAGAAGCTGATATGCTCACCATGGAAATGGTTGACCTGGACGCCATAATTAACAATATAGAGTGGAGCCTGGCTAATAAAATTGAGACATCGGGTGCGTTAATAACCCGTGACCTGGAAGTTAAACACATCTTTTTTTCAAAAAAGAACCTTCGGAGTATTGTATATAACCTGGTTTCGAACGCCGTTAAATTCAGGCGTGATGAAAGCCCGCTGGTTCATATCCATTGTGCAGAAGAAGGGGACCATATTATCCTTACAGTACGTGATAATGGCCTGGGGATACCAAAGGTAAGGCTTAATAAAATTTTTGAAATGTATGGCAGGCTCCACCAGGATATTGAAGGCCATGGCATAGGTTTATACCTCGCAAAAAAAATAGTGGATGCAGCAGGCGGAAATATTATTGTGGAAAGCGAACCCGGCAAAGGCAGTAAGTTTATGATATATTTAAAAGCTTTACCCGAACATTAAAATTACTTGCCTGCCGGCTGAACTGCCGGTTCGTTGAGTTTATAATATATCCCTTTATCGGTTTTTAAGCTATCCATTTTTACAGGTTTTGCGGCTTTTATTCCTTGTATGGCTATGTATGTTTTTTTCCAGTAACCAGGATACCTTTTGGCGAGCTCAATTGTATCGATATTTTTGTAAAAAGTTAATATATTTTGCTTTAGGGGGGCAGTAAGGTTGTCAAATTTCGTATCATGGAGCCTGTCAGCCAAATCGGCATAAGTATCGTCAGTTAATTCGTATTCGCCAATTGTAGTTGGTTTGCCGGTATCATAATCAATATCAGGCAATACAACTTTATCATCGCGCAACTTTACAAGGGCGTTGCTATAACGCACCAATACCGTATCAAAGCTCCTGATAAACAGCTTTTCACCTTCCGGCCCCACATCTTTAAATTTGAGGGCCTTCAGGGGGCCAACTTTAGGCAGCACCCGTATAAAAAACGATAAAACTTCGGCTTTAAACCCCGGTTTTTGCCTTGCTTTACCAAACTCAGCATAATAGTCCCTTTTCTTCATCTTGTAGTGGAACGTATGGCTGTTTGCGCTCGGGTTTAATTTTTTAATATCATGTTTCTTTATTACCCACGCTGTGCGTGTTATGGTAGGCAATAAACTTTTAACAGACCACCGGAAGGTGGAGATGGCGAGGCCCAAATCGCCAAATATAGTATTGATGTCCTGCCCGTAGGTTTTCAGGAAAGCCCTTTCTAAAACCGGCCTTGCTACTTCAAAGCCAATAAAATCATGATAATTTTGTGAAGCATAGTTGCCCCTCGACATTTGCAGCACATCAAAAGATATTTCTACCCTGCTGTGCGAG
>DATCES010000142.1:0-2700 GCA_036509935.1 Mucilaginibacter sp. | reverse complement strand
TCCTCAAAAACACGGTTCCCATACGAAATAACCGAAGTAAGCCAAGAAATATTGATAAATACAAGCATAGAAATAAACCTAAAGTAACTAAAAATCAGAAAGATGCGATATGAAAAAGGCTTAACTTAATGACATTGGGGGAAGGTGCAGGAAGGGGTTTAGCCGCCTACTTTTCAAGCGTATAAACCCCTCCCTGCAACTTCACAGCCAACCGCACCCCTCCCACGGGAGGGAATTTTTGCTGCAATTCACATCTTCCGAACACTTATGGTGTTGTCACCAAAAAAGACGAAGCGGAAAAGACTAATGAACCAGTGAACCAATGAACTAATGAACCAGTGAACTAATGAACGATTTTGATTATAAAGCAGCATTAAAAAACATCCCGCATAAACCGGGGGTGTACCAATTTTGGGATGAAGGCAAGGAGCTTATCTATATTGGAAAAGCTAAAGATTTGCGTAACCGGGTTACATCTTATTTTAATAAGGATACCAATGTAAATGCCAAAACCAGGGTATTGGTTTCGAAGATCCGGGATATCTCGTTTACTATTGTTGATACCGAAATTGATGCCTGGCTACTTGAAAACAGCCTGATAAAAAAGCACCAGCCGCGGTATAACGTAATGCTGAAGGATGATAAAACCTATCCCTGGATCATTATTAAAAATGAACATTTCCCCCGGATATTCTATACAAGGCGCCTGGTGCGCGATGGATCAAAATACCTTGGGCCTTATGCATCGGTAAGCATGATGCATAATATTTTAGGGCTGATCAGGGAGACTTATCCGCTCCGTACCTGCAACCTGCAGCTTAGTCCTCAAAATATCGAAAAAGGAAAGTTTAAGGTTTGCCTTGAATACCAGTTGGGAAATTGCAAGGGGCCCTGCCAGAATTTCCAGGCAGAAGATGACTATAACCGCAGTATTGAGGAAATAACGGATATTTTAAGCGGGAAGATCGGCCTTGTGCTGCGTAACCTTAAAGCTGATATGGAACAAGCGGTAGCTGGTTTAAATTACGAGCTGGCCCACCGCTTAAAAAGAAAATCAGACCTGCTTGAAAATTACCAGAGCAAATCAACCATCGTAAATTCTTCTATTACCGATGTGGATGTGTTTAGTATTGCATCGGACGAAAAATACGCGTTTGTGAACTATTTAAAGGTAATGAACGGCGCTATCATACAAACACAAACAATCGAACTAAAAAAACGCCTTGACGAAAACGATGAAGAGCTGTTAACGCTGGCCATTTCAGAATTCAGGAGCCGGTACGAAAGTAATTCGAAAGAGATCATTGTCCCTTTTGATATCGGTGTCAACGATCAATCCATAAAATTCACTATCCCAAAATTAGGCGAAAAAAGAAAACTGCTGGACCTGTCGCAAAAAAATGTGCAGTTCTTTAGAAAAGAAAAGATAGACCAGTATGAAAAATTAAACCCTGAAATACGGACGGAACGTCTGCTGTCGCAAATGATGAAAGACCTGCGTATGAACCGGCAGCCCCGGCATATTGAATGTTTTGATAACTCCAATTTCCAGGGAAAATACCCCGTTTCGGCTATAGTTGTTTTTAAGGATGGCAAACCTTCAAAAAAGGATTACCGGCACTTTAACGTAAAAACTGTGGAAGGCCCCGATGATTTTGCGACTATGGAAGAAGCTGTTTTGCGCCGCTACAAACGAATGCTTGATGAGGGCACGGAACTGCCCCAACTGATAGTTATTGATGGGGGAAAGGGGCAGCTTTCATCCGCATTGAAAAGCCTTAAATTATTGGGGATTGACAAACAGGTTACTGTGATAGGCATTGCAAAACGACTGGAAGAATTATATTACCCCGGCGACCAGTACCCTTTGTATCTTGACAAGAAATCGGAAACATTAAAAGTGATCCAGTATTTAAGGGATGAGGCCCATCGTTTCGGTATCACTTTTCATCGTAAAAAACGGGATAAAGGTACGCTCGCCACCGAGCTTGAACTTATTGATGGCATAGGCAAAGCAACAGCCGAAAAGCTATTGAAGTATTTTAAGTCTGTTAAAAAAATCCGCGAAGCAACAGAGGAAGAATTGCAGGAGGCGGTAAACGCGAAGCAAGCGAAGGCAATGATTGCTTATTTTGGTGGAAAGCGGGTTGTTTAAATGAAAAAAGCCCTAATGCATTAAACATTAAGGCTTCTAATATTTTTACTTTCGGACTTTACTGACTTTACCGACTTTCGGACTTCTCCATCAATACTGCCACAAATTGATTTCCCAGTCCTGCAAATCTTTCTTCATCCGCTCAGCCTCATATAGTCTATCGATTCCGGTCATATAATCTTTTATACGTTCATCTTTTTCGTTCGATTGTTTCACAATATTACTCGCAAATAACCTTTTCATAAAAGCATCATCAAAACTTAAACCGGTATTGTCATTGTCGCGGCTAACAATTTCTTTGGTGGCCAACACTTGCCTGGCATCTGGGAAATAAATCCAGAACGCGGGCTGATAATCTTCTGTATTTCCCACTTTTACTTTGATCATAGGGGCTATACCGATAATACGGGGCTCAAATATCGAGCGCTGTTTGTCAAATATCCAGTCTTCCTTTATACGGAACTTTACTATACTGTCGGGATTAAATTCCCCGGCTTTCAATGTAGAACCTATTTTATTTCCATCTTTATCAAATTTATCCACTA
>DATCES010000141.1:0-5469 GCA_036509935.1 Mucilaginibacter sp. | reverse complement strand
AAAACACGTAAAGAACATGCCGGGACATATCAGCCATATATACAACCGGTAACGGTTAATTCAAACAATATGCCTGAAAGGGCCGCTGATGAATTGCAGCAGCAGTATGTTGAGAACATTTTCCACATAACATCTATCGATGAATTAGATAGGGGTGGTGCCCGGCCTGTAGTTCCTTTTAATGTAAAACGCAAAGAACATGTAATTATTGAACGCTTTATAAAGGAAGAGCCGCAAATTAAACCGCAAAGCAGCGATAAACTTGATAATGAAAATAAAGCAAAAAAGAGTTCGGAAGACCGTGATGAACTAGTAACCGAAACGCTTGCCGCTATTTATTCAGACCAAATGCTTTATCACAAAGCCACAGCTTCATACAAAAAATTGATGTTGAAATTCCCGGAAAAAAGCCGTTACTTTGCCGCCAAGATAGAACAGTTAGAAAAGAAAACCAATTAATATAAAATAATGTATCAGCTATTATTGATCATCGTAATCATTGTTTGTGTACTGCTAGTACTCATAGTTTTAATACAAAACCCTAAAGGCGGCGGTTTATCGTCAAATTTTTCAAGCTCATCTCAGTTAATGGGCGTACAAAAAACAGGTGATTTTTTAGAAAAAGGCACCTGGGCGCTTGCCATAACTTTAATGGTGTTATCGCTGGCAATTAATGTTGCCGTTAAAGGCGGCGCCGAAAAAAGCAGTAGCCAGCAATATAACGGGCAAATTAAAAAAGCGTCACAGCCAGGGTCATCGCCCGCCAGCGTTCCAATGACTTTGCCAACTACCCCGCAGCCGGCAAGCCCACAACCTGTTACTCCTGGGCAAACGAAGTAATGCCTTTAAAAATATGAAGGTTTTGCCCCTGTAATTATCCGGGCAAAGCCTTTTTTATTGGGGTTACTTACTGACATGATGGCATTACGCTATTAAACCATCGTTCCGAATTAAAACCACATTGACTTAAATGTGACAATACATCAGCAATTATATGCCAATTAGGGAAATTTTATTTGCTTGGCATAATTGATGATGAATTGCATGCGGAAACTTAAATTATTATAAAAATTAATTAAACAAATTTTATAAAATGTCATTAAAAATTAAACCTATCGGTGACAGAGTAGTCGTGGAAGCTGCTCCTGCCGAAACTATGACCGCATCTGGTATTTATATACCCGAAACAGCACAGGAAAAACCACAAAAAGGAACCATAGTAGCTGTTGGGCCTGGCAAATATGCGGACTCAGGCAGCCTTATTCCTATTGGCGTTAATGTAGGCGACCAGGTTTTATACGGTAAATATGCCGGTACTGAAATTACCTACGATGGTAAAGAACTTTTAATTATGCGCGAATCGGATATCTTCGCGGTTCTGTAATTAATTAGTGAATTATTGAAGGAGTGTCCGAAGTACCCCTTCGGGGAATTAGTGAAATATTTAGTCACTAATTCAATGTTCATTTCTTCTTCAAATCACTAAATCACTAAATCATTAATTCAAAAATTAAAAAACATGTCAAAACAAGTTAAATACAATGTGGAAGCACGCGATGCTTTGAAACGCGGTGTTGATATTTTAGCTAACGCAGTTAAAGTAACTTTAGGCCCAAAGGGCCGTCACGTAATTATTGATAAAAAATTCGGTTCCCCTGTTATTACAAAAGATGGTGTAACTGTGGCAAAAGAAATTGAGTTAAAAGATCCTATTGAAAATATGGGCGCTCAAATGATCAAAGAAGTGGCGTCAAAAACTGCAGACATTGCCGGTGATGGTACTACTACCGCTACGTTGTTAGCACAGGCTATTGTTACTGCTGGTATTAAAAACGTAGCAGCGGGAGCAAATCCAATGGATCTGAAACGCGGTATCGACAAGGCTGTAAAGGTTGTTGTTGAAAACCTGAAAGCGCAAAAACAGGACGTTGGCGATGATTTTAGTAAAATTAAGCAAGTAGCATCTATCTCGGCAAACAACGATGAACAAATTGGCGAAATGATTGCTGATGCGATGAAAAAAGTTGGTACCTCGGGTGTAATTACCGTTGAAGAAGCCAAAGGGACAGAAACTGAAGTAAAAACGGTTGAAGGCATGCAATTTGACCGTGGTTACCTTTCGGCCTATTTTGTTACCAATGCCGATAAAATGGAAGTGGAACTGGAAAGTCCTTATGTCCTGATCTACGATAAAAAGATTTCTTCCATGAAGGAATTGTTGCCGATACTGGAGAAACAAGTGCAAACCGGCAAACCATTATTAATTATAGCCGAAGACCTGGATGGCGAAGCGCTTGCTACTTTGGTAGTTAACAAGATACGCGGTTCGCTGAAAGTTGCAGCCGTTAAGGCCCCTGGATTTGGTGATCGCCGCAAAGCTATGCTGGAAGATATCGCTGTTTTAACAGGCGGTACAGTAATATCAGAAGAAAGAGGTTATAAACTGGAAACTGCCGATCTTTCGATGTTAGGACAAGCCGAAAAAATATCTATTGATAAGGATAACACAACCATTATTAATGGCAGCGGCAACCCTGATACCATAAAAGCCAGGGTTAGCGAGATCAGGGCGCAAATAGAAACCACAACTTCTGATTATGATAAAGAAAAGCTTCAGGAACGTTTAGCCAAATTATCCGGCGGTGTTGCCGTATTATATATCGGCGCAGCTTCTGAAGTGGAAATGAAAGAAAAGAAAGACCGCGTTGACGATGCCTTGCACGCAACCCGTGCCGCTGTTGAAGAAGGTATTGTTGCCGGTGGCGGTGTAGCTTTCATCCGTGCAGTTGATGCTTTGGTGAACCTTAAAGGGGATAATGACGATGAAAATACCGGTATTCAGATTATCCGCCGCGCTATTGAAGAGCCTTTGCGCCAGATTTGCGAAAACGCAGGTATCGAAGGTTCAATTGTAGTGCAAAAAGTACGGGAAGGCAAAGCCGACTTTGGATATAATGCACGTACCGATAAATACGAAAACCTGATTAAAGCAGGTGTTATCGACCCTACTAAAGTAGGCCGTGTAGCACTGGAAAATGCAGCCTCGATAGCAGCCATGTTGTTAACAACAGAATGTGTATTGGCCGATGATCCTGAAGATGAAAAAGCAGGCGGGGCCCCG
Source organism: Mucilaginibacter sp. (assembly GCA_036509935.1). GTDB lineage: Bacteria > Bacteroidota > Bacteroidia > Sphingobacteriales > Sphingobacteriaceae > Mucilaginibacter. Next base: position 2,348 of record DATCES010000141.1, on the reverse strand, counting down.
ATGCATGGCGGCGGCGGCATGGGCGGTATGATGTAAGCCCCCCGGCCCCCGCCAGCTGGCGGGGGAGGTATAAAGCCTAAAGTCAGAAGTCAGAAGCAAATTGAGACTTTTTACTTCGCACTTTAAAAAGAAAACCCTGTCCGTTAAAACAGACGGGGTTTTCTTTTTAATTGCCTTTTTATTTCGTTATTTAACGGTAAAGGGGCATTCGTTAAACCAGTTATTAATGAAGTAATTTTCGGGTTACTGCTAAGTGTGAATTTGACGCCCGGATCGTCATACCAAAAACAACTTTCAGACTTTCGGGCTCGTGGAGTTTCGGACTTTCCATACTAAAACTATCTTTGCCAAATATGTCTGATAAAAGAGTTAGAGTAAGGTTTGCCCCAAGCCCTACGGGAGGCTTGCACCTGGGTGGTGTACGTACGGTATTGTTTAATTATCTTTTCGCCAAAAAAAACCATGGCGATTTTATTTTAAGGATAGAGGATACCGACCAGAACCGTTACGTTGAGGGTGCCGAAGCATATATTTCAGATTGTTTAGCATGGTGCGGCTTAACCCCTGATGAAAGCCCAGTTGCCGGGGGCCCGTATGCCCCTTACCGCCAGAGTGAGCGCAAGGCTATATATCGTGAGTATGCCGAAAGGCTGGTGCGGCAGGGCAATGCCTATTATGCCTTTGATACGCCGGAGGAATTGGAGCAAAACCGTCGTGAAATACCAAACTTTCAGTACGGGCAGGTTTATCGTGATGGCTTACGCAATTCGCTATCGTTAACTGAACACGAGGTAAATGAATTACTGGATGCCCAAACGCCGCACGTAATCCGCATAAAAATACCGGCAGATGAACGGGTGAGCTTTAATGATATGATACGCGGCCAGGTGAGTTTTGAAACCAACCAGGTGGATGATAAAGTTTTGCTAAAGGCCGATGGGATGCCTACTTACCATTTAGCAGTTGTTGTAGATGATTACCTGATGAAAATTTCACATGCCTTCAGGGGCGAGGAGTGGCTGCCGTCCGCGCCGGTACATTTGTTATTATGGGATTATTTAGGTTGGAAGGCCGATATGCCGAAATGGGTGCATTTACCGCTGATACTAAAACCCGACGGGCACGGCAAATTAAGCAAACGCGATGGCGCAAGGCTGGGTTTCCCCGTTTATGCTATGAACTGGTTCGATGCTAAAACCGGTGAGCTAACACCGGGTTTCCGTGAACTCGGCTTTTTGCCCGAAGCATTTTTAAACCTGCTGGCCACCCTCGGGTGGAACGATGGGACAGGTCAGGAAATATTTACACTTGACGAACTTGTAGAAAAATTCTCTCTCGACCGAATAAGTAAAGCAGGGGCAAAATTTGATTTTGAAAAAGCCAAATGGTTTAATTCAGAGTGGATTAAGAAGCTTAATGCTGAAAGCTTAAAGCTGAAAGTTAAAGCAGTTTTGGAGGGTAAAGGCATTGTGGTTCCTGATGATGATTACCTGCTTAAAGTTATCGAGCAGGTTAAAGACCGCTGTGTGTTATTGCCCGATTTTTACCACCAGGCAGTTTATTTTTTTGAAGGGCCAAAAGAATATGACGTTAATTCGGTTAAACCAAAATGGACAGAAGCTAAAACCAGTTTTTTTAATACATTAATTACAGCATTAAGCGCCATTGAAGCATGGGAGCCTTTTGTTTTAGAAACGACTTTTAAAGGCTTAGCCGAAGAAAAAGCGATTAAAGCAGGCGAACTGCTGTTGCCTTTCCGTATTATGCTGGTTGGCGGCAAGTTTGGCCCCCATGTTTTTGATATTGCAACACTGTTAGGGAAAAGGGAAACTATTGTGAGGATTGAGAAAGCACTCGGGGTGTTTGCGGATTAATGCAATCAACCAAATTCACTCAATTATAAAAGGTCAATACGGCTTTCCTGCGGCTAATGCTTTATCAGCCCATTTAACAGCCAGTCTTTCCCTGTATTGCGCATAATTGGCTTTAAAAGCCATTTTCAATACGCTGTCCAACCCGCCTTTTATGGCAAGGTTGTATATGCTGGCGGCTTTGCGGGTAATTGAAGCATCCCATGCGCGCAGGCTTAATGAATAGCCCCCTTCCAGGTATTTCATCCAGTGCCAGTAGCCGGTTGGCATAAACAAGGTGTCGCCATGTTCCAAAAAAACTTCCATTCCCTCTACGCCGGCAAGCGCAGGGAATTTTTTAGTATCGGGGTTTAGCACATCATAATCTTCCAAAGCATAAGTGGCATTGGGGATGCAATATAACCGGCGTTTCCATTTGTTTTCGAACAGGATTACACGCTTCCTTCCGCCGAAATGGGTGTGGAAGATATGGGGAAG
>DATCES010000140.1:0-11742 GCA_036509935.1 Mucilaginibacter sp. | reverse complement strand
TCCTCAAAAACACGGTTCCCATACGAAATAACCGAAGTAAGCCAAGAAATATTGATAAATACAAGCATAGAAATAAACCTAAAGTAACTAAAAATCAGAAAGATGCGATATGAAAAAGGCTTAACTTAATGACATTGGGGGGAGGAGTAGCGGTGGGCCGTTTGCAGCACGTGCTACGCGTATGCCTGAAATAGAAAAGGCCGGCAACAGCTTTATATTCTTTAGAAAATATTTGCTTGTTATCATCTGGTAAAGTAAATTCTGGTCGTAGTATTTAAATAGGCGCTGAAAATGCCCGATAAGAAGCGCTTTAGGGTTTTCTTACATAATAACCCGTAGAAATATCCGGGTTGAAAGGCTTGAGCCTTAAAGTATCAAGTTGCAATACACCCATTTCATTGGTGAAATTACCGGACTTAAAAGTAACGGTTTCAGCACCATTATTATCTATAGTTTGCTGAAAGGTTCCTTGAGTTACCAAAGATCCCGAGTTATAATAAGTATAGGAAGCATCCGTAAAATAGATCAGATTCCCGTTGCCTGCGGGATATGTAGCAGGCAGAATGTTGCCCCCCTTTGTGGCACGGAGTTCCCATGTTCCAGAAATCGATGGCTGAGGCTTATTTACGTGGTTTTTTTTACAAGCCGAGAATAATACTGCTAAAACTAAGAGAATTGACGTTGTTGTTTTCATAATTGTATGGCGTTATTTAATAAGTATTTACGTAAGAAAGAGAAAAAATGCTACACACTTAGAAAGTTATAATGGTAAATTTTTTCTAAGTTATGTGTTTGAAGGGTGACTGATGTTTTCGGAAGTCTATTATTCTTCTATTGTTCACCTCTGGCGCGATCCGAGTAAAGGCTAATAGCCTTGGGCTCGTGCGCCTCCCCCGGTTACTACGGTCGCGGATTATAAATCCCGACCAACGGATATTTACACAAAGGCTTCCGGATACGCTTTCAATTATTACTTTTGCAAACACCCAATTAACAAGCGCCCGAAATATGCCATCACCTTCACTAAAACATAACTGGAAGGTAATCTGGAATTCGCGTTACAAACGCTATCAAATGATCATCGGCACCGTGATCATCCTTGCCATAATTTTTACCTTACCGTTCTTTTTCGGCCACATTCAAAAAAGGAAAGGGGCTGTGTTAAATGATTGGCTGTTAGCACGCATACCTCCGCATGATGTATCCGTGTTAATTTTTGCACTTATCTGGGGGATGGTTTTATTAATACTGATCAGGGCCATCAAAAATCCTTCCATTTATATAACCTATTGCTGGACGTTAATATTTGTTTATATCGTGCGTTTCGTTACCCTCAGCGTGGTTGCGCTCGATCCGCCCCCAGGCCTGGTCCCTTTGATTGACCCGCTCGGCAGTGTTTTTTACGGGAACGCCGCTATTACAAAAGACCTGTTTTTTTCGGGGCACACTGCTACCATGGTGCTGATATTTTTATGCCTTGAAAGAAGAACGGATAAAATAATAGCGTTTATTGCAGCTTTTGCCGTTGCTTATTTATTGCTTGTACAGCATATCCATTACACTATTGATATCCTGGCAGCGCCTGTTGTTGTTTATGCGTGTTACCGGTTAACCCGTTATCTTTTTTATAAATAGAAGGGTACTGCATCCATGTTTTCCAAAAAGCAATGCAACCAAATCTTTTTGAATTTTTTAGGCGAAAAGGTAAAAGCAATGTCCGGGCATAGTAATGCGAAATTTCGAAACTGCGGACAGCGGAGGCGATTAATGTTTTATATTCACAATTTCTTGTCCTTCAATAAGCACGGTCGTACGATGCTCATTTCTTGCCTCATCTTGATAGGATAACTCCAACATTAAACCGTCAAGATCCGCTGGTAACCTCTGAAATAATTTATCGTCAGCTTCAACGTGAGTTCCCTCAAATCGACCAATTTTATATGATGCTTCTAACTCTATTTTTTCGAATGGCTTGAGGGAATTAATCTTATCCAAAGATTGGAGTTGCGAAAATTTAGTATTTGATGCTTGTTCAATTTTTAGATTAAAAGCAGGTTGACTGGAATTGTTGTATATATCAAGAGAATAATCCCAATCCAATGCCCAAACTATAATCGTTGTACCATCAAATTTAATTGGCATTACCCAATTACCGTTTTCTTCTTGCTCAATTGGATTTTTGTCGCTGTAATATAAATTTCGTCTCCCACTACCATAGTATTTTAGGTCGGCTTCTAAATACGGAACTGGTGTATAGGCACTTTTTGATTTTTGAGCGTTCCCGGTGATTCTTTCGTATGCTTCATGTTCAGCTGCTGATTTCCATTTGTTTAAAAGTGTAATAGGATATTTTTCAAAATCTTTATCAATTAAATCAGCACAATTACTACACAACCAAATTCCATTTTCAATATGGCTTCTTTGTTCAAGGGACAGTGAGCCATTATATCTCGGTCCACCGACAGCAGCAGCCGTTATGTGTGCCGCTTCGCCGATTTTTGTTGATTTTTCTAATTGACTATTGGGGCCTACTGTATGATTTCTACAGTTAGGGTTACTACATAAATAGCCGACTCGTTCGGCCATTATTCTTGTCGTATTGACCGAAAAATTATCTCTCGCCATAGTGTCAGCTTAATTTAAAATCGCCCCATTCTAATCTTCTTGATAAAAATCCAATTAAGATCATTTTTCAAATATAGCAATATGGTAGCAACTGAAGAGAAGTCAGGAGATACAAATCGGGCAAACCAAAAGCAATGGGAATAAACTTTCCCCTAACCTGGCATATTCGTTCTAAGTTGGAAACTACGGACAGTGAGATTATTTTGGTACATTGCCTGAACATAACCCAGTCTCACACCGTCATGGATTTTTTCAATTTAAATGACTTCGAGTATTTCTCAAGTGTTCGCGGCACAAAAATTAAAAGAGGCGCTGCCGAAAGTCTTGCAATAGGAAACTATTTAAAAGAGCAGTCTGTATACGCCAAAACTAATTATTGGGCAGAACAACTTAAACAGTTTGGCTTTGACGTTGAAATGTCATGGCATTGGCAAAACTCTGGGAATATACGTACCTACACGTGGGCCAAAATATATCTACCGGGCGATCAGAATACCCGTATCTTTTTCACAGTAGGCGTTGGCAGTCGATTTACAGTCGATCACGAACGGGTAAACACTCTTGAATATAAACTTGATTGCCAACGAAAGAGCGATACTAAAGGATTATCAGAGGCGCAAGTTAAGCAGTTTGACGATTACATACGGGCTAATTGTCCAGAGGCAGAGCGAAACATCATTGATCTTGTCGAACTTGGTAATTATAATTGGGACATATTGGTTAACGAAACTCATAACTTCATTAATCAGCATTTAGACAATTACCGAACCCTAATATCAATTGTCTGGCCTTATGGCGTAAATATCGAGCAAAAAACAGCTCGTATTTGTTGGAACAATTATAAATGGCAAAAACCTTCTGGGGAAAATGGTAAAAGCAAAAGCAGCGCAGAACCCTTTGAGCAAGAAAAGGGATACGGTTACGAGGAATGGCTTTTTGCCACAGAAAAACAGATAGACGGCTATCATTATGGCTTTATACAGGCATTTCATAAAGGTGAGCACAAGGGTAAGATTTACGATATTATGCTTTACTCATTGTACTACGATAATGAAAACCGAACAAGCTCTTACTATTGGATAGGGAACATTAAAGAGGCCTTTGTACTTACAGCAGAGGAACAGGTCGAAATATTTGATACCTACCAGAATAATGGGTGGCTTGATAAAATGTTAAAGCAATTAAATGATATTGGAATTGAGCAATTTAATGTTGACTATATAGACCCTAATAATATGTTCAATGTTAAATTTAAAGTTGCCGATAATAAGTATGTACGTCTGGAAGAACCACAACTAATAGGGAACCCTCAAACAGAGATTGGTAAAAACACTCATTACGTTTTACTTTCGCGTTTAGACAATTCAAAAGTTGATCTTAACACGTCTGGAAAATACAAATTTAGGGAAGGACATAATCCTACCCAAACAGGGACAATTAGCGCTAAGTGGTCGAAGCAGAAGTACACAAAATCTTTAAAGCATAAAAAAATACAAGAGAACATTTATAATCAGCTTTATGCTGAATTAAACGGTACAGGTAAACTCGTGGGCACGGAAGTGCCGACCGGGTTTGGAACGCTCATTGACTTAGTGGTGTCGTGTCCAACTGACGGCGATACATTTTACGAAATCAAAACTAATGGTACAGCACTTAGATGTATCAGAGATGCATTAGGTCAGCTTTTTGAATATCACTTTTATCCAGGCCATAAAAACGCTAACAAGCTGATTATTGTTGCACCCTATCCGGCAGAGCAAACCATAAAGGGTTATATTCGGCATCTCAGGCAAGCAACTGGTATTGAAATCTATTATCAATATTATTCTTATGAGCGGAGTAACTTAGTAGGGATTGCCGTCTAATTTTGACGATTTAAGCATAACTGTATTATCCCCCCTCCGTCGCGCGCGAGTCAAAAGCTTTGGGCTTCTCGTGCGCCGCTGACAGGAATGTTCATAAAGGTCTTCTATCCATAATTTCATAATATCCATCACCAAATACAAGAATTAAATAATTGGCTTTATGAGCATAGTCTGCCTCTCTATCTTCTAATTCCGTTGAGGTTAGCCAAAACCACGACCCTTCACATTCGCACTGCCAATCGTCTTTGACCTTTAATGCTTTCTTATTTCCACAGCCTTGGCAATAAACATGGAATGCACCACATTCATCACATTTACCAGTCGAATGTATGGTTACTTTTCCATCAATAATTAGTCCAGGATGGGAATCCCACAATATCAGTCCCTTGATGCACTTCTCGTTTAAGCATTGATCCCAATTAGTTAAATCGAAATCTTCAATTTCTTCCTGTGGAATTAACCGAATGCCAATATGTTCCTGTGCTCTATTTTTAGCTGCTTTAGTGTGGCCATTTGAACACACGATAAAACCACGTTGGGCGTTAACATCTTTCATCATACCCTCGAATGATTCTACTTCTTTGATATCAATAGGGCGCTTTCTTTTTTTTGCATCGATTATTATTCTTTTACTTAAATCAGAATTAAATCTAAACTCAATCAGAACATCTATTTGCCGCTTTCTTCCACTGATAAAACCTTTGATTTTAGCATTCGGGATGATAGTATAAGAATCATCATATTCGTCAGAGGACAAAATCGCGACTAGTCTCTCAAAAACTCTCCATTCCTTCATTAACTATAAATATAGAAATATCAAGCGAAATATCAGGTCTATCGTTAAAATATGCTATTGGCAGAAAGCCAATCCGCCAGTTCAAGTGTCTTTCACTTGAACTCATAGCAATTTAAGCGTCCACGCTTAAATTATGCCGGAAACTACGACAACTGTAGCACAGTGAATGTCTTTAAAGCCTCTGATCTGCTGTTCAATCGGGAGACACCCCGATATATTGAGCCTTTTTATTCCCGTACCGCAAAAAAAGGAGTCGCATGAGCCACGCTTTTTTACCTGTCTGGCGGGAGACGCGAAGCATCGCGTCTCTACAACATCAACCTGGTCTAAGTTTAGCAAAGCGTAACTTAGACCTAAAATGCTTTAAGCTTAAAAATATGTAGTTAAATAGCTTTTTCACGCCTATAAGGCACCTATATTAAGCTGAAAGCTTAAAACATTTTGGGACGAAGTAGCCTTTGCCCCGCGGCCATACCCGACATACTTCGACCAGATGGGGGCCTGATTTTACCGAGTAAACCAGCTTTTTATCCGCAGTAAAAATTGTTAATGATAGTTTTTTATTGGGACTGCTAATGGCAATTGACTGCTTTTGACAATATGAGTACTTTGCAGCAGTTAACAATAAAAGGAAAGATAATAGATTTAGATATTTCATCAATTATGTTATTTAGAAATTATTTTAAACACCGACGATATTATATTTCGTTCCTTTCCGGGTGGCAAAACTGGTTACATAACCGTATTTGGTTTTAACTGATTTTGCGTTTATCCGTGCAATTGAAATTGGAGCTGAGGTGCGTATCCGGCATAAACCACCGGACCCGGAAAAAATAGATGCAGTAATTATTTTTTTTCTCTTCCAGTTCATTGACACTTCAAAGTTGCCCCTTGCTCGCAAGCCAGAAATTTGTCCTTCACTCCATTCATCAGGGATTGCGGGTAGCAAGTATAATTCATCTGATTGGCTTTGTAGCAACATTTCACACATACCGGAAAGTGCCCCAAAATTTCCGTCAATCTGGAACGGAGGATGTGCATCAAACAAGTTAGCATAAGAACCGCCGCCGTTAGAAAAATTGGTACCGCTTGCCCCTGTCAATTTTAATATATCATGTATCATTTTGTAAGCATGATTGCCATCCAGCAACCTTGCCCAAAAGTTAATTTTCCAAGCTAAACTCCACCCTGTACCAGCATCGCCTCTTAACTCTAAACTCGTCTTAGCCGCAGTAGCTAATTCAGGAGTTTCAATGGGAGATATTTCATGTCCTGGAAATACCGTAAAAAGATGGGATACATGGCGATGATGTGGGTCTGCATCTTCCCAATCTTTATACCACTCTTGCAAGTTTCCTTTTTTACCAATATGCAATGGGTAAAGTTTTTTTCTGTAGGTAATTACAGAATCGCGGAATTTTTTATCTGTTCCTAATTCATTTGAAGCGTCAATAACACTAGTAAACAAATCCCATATAATGGCCATGTCCATTGTAGTAGCTATAGAAACACTATTTCTTTTCCCTTTGTCATCTATGAAAACATTTTCAGGAGATACTGACGGGGCTGTAACTAAATAGCCGTTATATGGGACCAGCCAATCCATACAAAACTGGGCAGCACTTTTCATTATAGGATAAGCTGTTTGGTCGAGGTATTTTTTGTCTTTCGTAAATTGATAGTGCCACCAAAGATGCTGTGATAACCATGGCGAACCCATAGACCAGTTGGCCCAAGTTGGTGTACCACCGCCAAGGTCACCCACGGGATTTGAAATGGCCCAAATATCACTGTTATGATGCATTGCCCACCCTCTGGTATGATAAAAATCAGTTGCAGTCTCCTTACCAGTTACCGAAGCGTTCTTTATATAATTAATAAATGGAAGGTGCATTTCTGATAAATTCGCTACTTCTGCTGGCCAGTAGTTCATTTGTACGTTAATATTGGTAGTGTAGTTAGAACTCCATGGTGGTCTCAATTCTTTATTCCAAATGCCTTGCAGATTGGCGGGAACTCCCCCGGGACGTGAACTCGAAATAAGTAAATATCTGCTATATTGAAAATATAGTGTCTCCAATTCGGGATCCGGGGTACCTAGAGTATAGGCTGCCAAACGTTCTTCTGTGGGTAATTTTGCATTCGTGTTAACCGCAGATGTTTTCAAATTAAAGTTCACCCGGTTAAAGTAATAGTGGTAATCAGCATAATGTCTTGTTAAAATTGTTGGCCATTCTTTTAACAAAGCGTTTTTTAAATATCCCGAAGCCAACTTTACTTCGTCTTTTCCCTGAATAACCGGACTTTTGTCAAATCCGTTAAAACTTGTAGCTGCGGAAAGATATACGGTCACTTCTGTTGCATTTTTTACGAAGATACCACTAGTATCACTGCTAACTGATCCGCCTTTATTTACTGCTTTTATTAATAATTCAAAACGCATTCCTCGCCTGCCCGTACTGTCTTCCCATGTAATTGGGGTTTTAGTTCGAATATAATCCGGTTGAATATGGGCTGGCGCTTTTCCTTTTACGGCAATTTCGCCGCTTGAAATCACTTCATTGCGGTGCTTTAACAAACAAGCCGTACTCAATTTAAAATTCAACTGTCCAGGCTTATTAGCTGTAAAATGAATAACCATTACCTGGTCAGGAGCAGAACTTATTATTTGTCTTGTATACTCAGTACCCGCAACCGTAAACCTTGTTGTTGCAATGGCATTTCTTATATCAAGGTCACGGTAATAGCCTGATGATGAACTATCTTTAAAATCCTGACTGATTTTAAGGTCGCCTAATGGCAGATAGGATTCTGTATAATAACCCTGCATTTTTTTTGCATAATCGGATGCCTTAGCATAGTCCTCATTTTTAAACAAAGCTTCGCGTGCCAATAACAAATTTGCATAGGCATTGGGATTTACGTTTTTTAGTACTGGTCCGCCTGTCCACAATGTACTTTCATTTAACTGTATAAGTTCCTGTCTGACCCCACCAAAAATCATTGCGCCTAAACGACCGTTGCCAACGGGCAATGCTTCTGTCCACAATTTAGCAGGTTTTTTATACCATAGTTTGAGATTGTTTTGGCTAAAACTAAAAAAGGGCATCAATAAAAACAGGATCGTTAATAATCTCTTAAATTTCAAAAAAAAGTAATTTCCAACTCGGGTATTCACCATATGTCTCATGGTTTATTATTTAACAAGATTTAGTTAAGAAATTCATTAGAATCGTAAAATTGTACTAAATGAATATATGAATATTTCTTTCGATAATTCAAGGCTTGATTTTTAACCGCCACCAACAGGTAACTCTCGGGAATTCTAATGTACTCCCCATTGTTAGGACAAAGATGTTAGGTTTTTAACTAAACTAATAATCCTTGTTATTGTTGTTTGAGGTGTGGGAATGTGGGAAACTCCCTTCAGAGTTTTCCATATTTCCACACCTTTTCTTTTTTGCTTCTTTTTCCCAACCTGGTCTAAGTTTAGCAAAGCGTAACTTAGACCTAAAATGCTTTAAGCTTTCAGCTTAAAAATATGTAGTTAAATACCTTTTTCACGCCTCTAAGGCAATTATTTAAGCTGAAAGCTTAAAACATTTTGGGACGAAGTAGCCTTTGCCCCGCGGCCATGCCCGAATTACTTCGACCAGATGGGAGGATATATATTAGCTATTTTGCATTTTTGGATAGCTCTAGGATCTCGGGCATATCATTATACGTTCGGCCATTAAGGTTTCTGCCAGCAGCCTTCTTGTTCTTGCCACCCCACTGTTTAAAAAAGAAGGCGATACCAGCTTTCTTTTTAAGACATTCGCAAGCTTTTTGCGTTTATAGGTTTCAAAAATACCGTACAAAAGAGATACTGCAGCAATAGAAATTTCTACCCATTGCTTTGTTGATTCATCCATAATTTTTATGTTTAGTTACTTCCATACCGCAAGTTAATAAAATTTATTACACAGACGCACAGGCTATCGCTGAATACTCACGCCAGGAGCTTTTACATATCATAGTCTGTCAGTCAGTTCCCTAATTAACTCTTCTTTCTTTTTCTTTTTTATTTCTGCAGACTCTTGTTGCAGGTATTCCATTCCCGAGAGAGTGTTCCCTTGTTTTCGATTTTGTCTTGGTTCAACACTTTCGATTAAAATTGATTCCAAAATGTCTGCTAAGACTTGAATGTCTAATTTTTCAAATTTTTTACGATCAAGTAGATGCCCAACGTCGCTAACGGAATAAAAGCCGAACCAAGAAAATCTGTCCCACCTTCCGCTTAATCTGTCTGTTGTGTGTTGTTTTAATCGTTGGCCAAGGGTCTGTTCTATTGCTTGTCCAACATAAATTATTTCTCTACTGTCATAAAGAAGATATATGCCACGTTGATCCTTGAAATTTACTTCTGTCGCACCAATCTGTTGTATCCCCAATAAGTCCGGGTTTGTTTTCCAGTGCACAAAATTTCTATTCCAATAAATCCCAAACGCGTTTATGATTTTAGAACTTTCAAAAGTTGGTTCTTCTGTTGACTCAGTTCGTTTCTCAGGTTCTTCGGTAATTAATTGAGAACGGTCATCGAGAAATTTTCTTAGAATATAAATGCCCCTATCAACTTTAGCAAAAATAGATTTTTCTTTATTTGTGTTAATATCAGTTGTCATATTTGCGCTGACTGTGTCTTGTGGTGTTGCACCTAAAGATTTTCTGTAACCTCTTTCTGCTATCAATTCTGCAATCTCAGTGTAATGAAGTGCCTTTTTCTCGTCCTCGAAAACTTTTACGATTGCTTCTTTCCATTTTAAGTCTGCCATTGGGTTTCTTCTTGTTTTGGTAGGTTGTTAATTTGATGTCTGTCGATGTTCCGTACTTGTTTAAATTTGTCCCAACACTTTATAGGTTGGTGCGCGGCTGAATTAACATGATAGCCGCACATTTTGTAAAGTTAGTAAAAATCAACAAGTTGAATTTCCATCTTGACTAAGTTTAGCAAGGCGTAACTTAGACCTATAATATGTTAAGCTTTCAGCTTAAAAATAGCGTAGTTAAATACCTTTTTCACACCTGTAAGGCAACCATTTAAGCTGAAAGCTTAAAACATTTTGGGACGAAGTAGCCTTTGCGCAGTCTCCCAGCCCGACATACTTCGACCAGATGGGGGACGGCGGGTAAAAACTATTCTTCGTCCTTAAAAGCGGGATTATTAGCAGTCAGGCGGGCATGGTGATGAACGGTGAGGATTTCAATCAGGCCTTGCCCCTTGAACCGATATATGACCAAATAATTTCTAAAAACTAATTTTCTTGCATCTATTGATCTGTAACCGAATGGCGTACCAAGTTCGGGGAAATAATAAAGCCGGCTTATCGCATCTATTATAAGCCGTTTTTCAAGCTTAGCGTATTTTAAAGAGCCCCTTGCAATAAAATCCACAATATCCTGTAAATCTTTTTTAGCAACCGGTAATATCTCAATGGTTACTAATCTTCTTTTAGCCATGCAGTTTTAAAATCTTCCCAGTTTTCACCAAGGCCCAGTTCAGATTCTTCCAAAGCCTGTTTAATTTTTGCAGATAATAATATCTTGTCAAACACTTCTTCCACATCCACTTTGTCCGGCATAGTGTCTAAAATATGTTGTAACTCACCCTTTGTAATTACCATAAAATCCCGGTTTTTTGATTCAGCAATTTATACAAATTTACTTTTATATATTTAGGTATGCAAGTATAAATCAGTACACCCCTCGCGCGGGAATCCCCGCAAAGGCCTAAAGCGTTGGGCTTGTTGTGCGCCGCTGACAGGTAACAGTGCTGATGGCTTTCAATACTTTACTACCGCAAGCACCATACGGTATAAAAATGCAAAATAAATCAGGCATAATTTTCTAACTATTCTTCTCTGGTTTTCCACCACCCTACATACATCGGCCAAGTGTGCCACTTGCTATTCCCGGCAAAATTCACTATATTTGGGTAACCCCCGCACCTGTACATTTATTTTTTTATCCTCCTCTTTCGGAGTTCATGGGATGGGAGTTATTTGGACAAAAGGGGTGCTTTGTAAAAACAAAAAAAAATTTAAACCCATTTTTCAACGCTTTTTTTGTGTTGTTCTTTGAAATTGTTAATTTAGTTATTTGATATACAATTGTTTATATTAAACTTACCTCCAAAAATTACGAGGGGCTAAATGCACTTAGCTCCTCAACCTGCAAAAATTACGAGAGGCTAAACGCATTTAGCTCCTCAACTTGCAAAAATTACGAGGGACTAAACACGTTTAGCCCCTCGTAATAATGGTATTTTTAACTTCCGGCGACAGGTTTCCCGCGTTAGTGATAGGAGCGGATACCGGCCTGTGGCTAACGCCTGTGCAGTATGAGCGGATAGCACGGGCCGCAGGCAACGCCCAAATTCAGTTGGCAGTTAAGAGGCAGCAACAGGCAGTTTTACAG
>DATCES010000139.1:0-5932 GCA_036509935.1 Mucilaginibacter sp. | reverse complement strand
GAATAGAAAGTATTGGCAAGTATTGTTAACTAAATGGCGCAAACAAGGAAATGACGGTTTAACAATCCCTTTTATAATCGGCAGTCAAAAATATCTGCCAGGTTCTGGAATCCGTCAAACCATTGACGATTTAATTGTAGACATTGCTGTGAGTACTGAATTTGAGGTGTACTTGAATTATTGTCTTACAATAAATGATCTGATATTAGCGGTAAGAGATGACAAGAAATTAAGAATACCCGTAAAAAACGTGGTTTACAATAACAATACCTCGAGCTTCTTTATATCAACTTTCCTTGATGATATGAACAATGATATTACGTCTGTCACGGCAGTATTATGTGACAAATATCAGCAATATGTAGATACCGGAAATTATTCTATCAATGACAACGAGAGGGGCTACTTTACAAGTGACGAAATAGCATTTATAAAATTATGCTTTCATGAATTATAATTTGCTGCTATTCCGCCCAGTCAAGCGTGTTTCGCTTGACTGCAAACCAGTTTGAGCGTCCCCGCTCAAGAATTAAAAAGAAATGACCGCTATCCGTAGTTTCCAACTACCTATCATTATGCCTGGAAACTGTGCCTCATCGAATATTGCATAATGCGCAGGGGATTTTTTCCGCCAAAAAGTGCGTTCACCGGGTGAACTAAAATGAACGTTTTTGGCTTCCTCCATTTCAGCAGGCTACCGTGCCCAGCCTTGTGCCCGACCCTCTGATTGCGAATACGTCAGCTGCAATTTCTACATATCTTCAAAGACTTGTATTTTAAGCATCGGATATTGTATACTTGTAATAAAACAGTATTTTGTTATGCTAACCGCAATTAAGGGATATTATGAGAAGGGGGAGGATCATCATGAAGGAAGATGCCCCTGTTCAGTCAAAGACGGATGTTATCATTACTTTTCTTACCGAAGATAACGAAAAAACAGCGGGCAAAAGGATCCCTGGCGGTTTAAAAGGAAAAGTTTCCCTTCCCGATGATTTTAATGAGCCATTAGATGATCTGAAGGATTACATGTAATGGCGGGTATCTATTATCTGTTCCGTTTCAGCAGGGTCTCTCGCAGAGGACCCTGCGTCCTCCAGGCATATTGCAGCGCAGGGTCCCTTGCAGGTTTAAGTTAACCCATAAAGTTATAGCAGGCACACAGGCAACCAATCCGTCATTGCGAGGAACGAAGCAAACGCTGCACTTGCAAATCAATAGAACAATAAGCTATGTGGGGATCAATAAAGCTGATAAAGCGCTACGGTCCCCATAAAGATCACGGTTCGTTGAATGTCCTAAGTAGAGGTTGCTTCGTTCCTCGCAATGACGGGTTGGTTTTTATGGGTTAACTTAAACTTGCAGGAGACCCTGCGTAAACGGTGAAGAGTGCTTTTTGTACAGCGTTGAGTTTGTTTTTCGGTATCATACTGATAGTTTTTGACCCTTGATCCGCATTTATAGCTAAAAGACATATAACGCTTACCATCATATTTGTTACTTAATTTATCATTGTTAAAAGCTATTTTTAGATTTCTTTACAAATCAACTAATAAAACCTTTTGACATGCGTAAGTTTAAAATTTCATTGCTGACAGCGCTGTTGGTGATTTGGTCCATTCGTGGTTTTTGTCAAAATTATAAAAACTTTAAAGTTTCCATTTATTGCCGCGCTTACGAGGTGGCTAAAATGGCGGATACCACCAACTATCTTAAACCAATATGGAACGAAATCACCCGCCAGCTCAAGGTTGACAAAGTTTACATTGAAACCCATCGGGATACCCATATCGTTGATCAAAAGACATTAGATATAGTTAAGAAATTTTTTAAGGACAGGGGCGTGCAGGTTGCCGGCGGCATAACCTTTACCATCAGCGAACCTAACCACTTCGAAACTTACTGCTACAGTGACCCTGAAGACAGGAAGAAAGTAAAGGAAATTGCGGAATATACCGCGAAAAACTTTGATGAAATTGTTTTAGATGATTTCTTTTTTACCGATTGCAAATCCGACCAAAGCATAAAAGATAAAGGCAATAAAAGCTGGACAGATTTCAGGCTTAAATTAATGGCGGATGCCGGCAGGGAATTGGTAGTTGGTCCGGCTAAAAAAGTTAATCCGAAAGTAAAAATGGTTGTCAAATTCCCTAACTGGTACGAACATTTCCAGGGATTGGGATTTAACCTTTCGGAAGAACCCAAATATTTTGATGGCATTTATACCGGTACCGAAACAAGGGATGCTGTAAATTCCGACCAGCACCTACAGCAATATTTAGGTTACAACGTATTCCGCTATTATGAAAATATAAAACCCGGCGGCAATGGTGGCGGCTGGGTTGATCCGGGAGGAATGGGAAATTACGACAGGTATGCCGAGCAATTATGGATCACGGCCTTCGCAAAAGCCCCGGAAATAACACTGTTTGATTTCAGGCAGCTGAGCATAAAAACAGTGCCGGCTTTCCGCGCCCCCTGGCAGGGGCAGCAAACAAGCTTCGATTTTGATGCAATGATGCAGCCCGTAAATTATAACGGTGGTGCGCCCGCTGAACCAACAACCATTGCGCGTGCTGCAGGTTACACATTTGAAACCATTGATAAATTCATGGGGAAATTGGGTAAACCTATTGGTATAAAAAGTTACCGGCCCTATAATGCAACCGGTGAAGATTTTTTACAGAACTTTTTAGGTCAGGCAGGTATTCCGATGGATATGGAACCCTGGTTTCCTGCCGCAGACTCGCTTATCCTGTTAACGGAAGAGGCGAAGTTCGACAACCATATTGTTGATAAAATAAAGCAACAGCTTACCGACGGCAAAACGGTGGTTATCACTTCGGGCCTGTTGCATGCTTTACAGGATAAAGGAATTGAAGATATTGCCGAGATCAGGTATACCGACCGGAAAGCCCTGGTGAAAGATTTTAAGGCCGGCTGGGGGAAACTTTCTACCAGTCAAAAGCCAATCCTGATACCGCAGATACAATACCTTACCAATGATTCGTGGGAACTGGCTTCGGCAATTGACGGCCCGAATGGATGGCCTGTTTTACTTGAGGCGCCGTATTCAAAAGGCAAGTTGAATATATTGGTTATCCCTGATAATTTTGCGGATATGTACCAACTACCTGCCGAAATTCTAAATAAAATAAGGGCGGTGCTTGGTGATAAAATGAATGTGCAGATTGAAGGTCCGGGCAACATCAGTATTTATGTTTATGATAATAATACCTGTATCGTGGAGTCCTTTTTAGATACACCAACGAATATAAACATCCTTACTGACCAGCCCTATAAAACATTGACCGACTTAACTTCAAATGATAGGTTGCCCGGAACAACAAGAAGAGGGTTTAGAGGTTTTGGCGCGGCCCAAAAAGAAAAGAATGTATTTGCAGTGAGCCTTAAACCACATTCATTCCGGGTTTTTAAATTTGAATAACAGGAAAAAAGATTACTGTTGCTTATTATTTCCGTTTCAGCAAGGCCCCGCAGAGGGCCCCCCTAATGCTATTAAGTTAAGGAAAATATCACGTTTATTAATATCGAATAATGAATTTTGAATATCGAATTTCGAAGTTTCTTACTTCATAATTCTACATTCGTTATTCGGTGTTCGATATTAAATTCCCTTAACTTAATAGCATTGAGGAGACCCTGCGTAAACGGTTAAATTCATTCGGAAAACGCATAAATTGTAGTGTTTATGGCTTAATTTTTAACCTTTTGCGTTCAAATTCATCGGAATCCGCCTCTAAAATGCCCAAACCGCAAAGTGTTTTTAATTGATAAACAGGCGGTTAAATCATTTCTTTTGTTCCACTTGTTCCATTTGTTCCGCGGAACTTCTTCTTGCCGGCGGGCATATATCCGTTTTGTAAGGGTATTTGGCGTTTTTTTTTGAATCAGGTTCCAATGTTGGGTAGGAATATTTTCTTTCCATAGTATTTTTCAAAAGTTAACGAATGCCTAACGGAAAGCACTTAAATTCCCGTTTTTATCATTTCGAGGAAGTAATTCCTTGATCTCGGATTTACCATATTTAAACTCAATTCTTCATCACTTTAAACTCCGTACGCCTGTTTTGCTCCTGCTGGGCTTCTGTACATTTTACGCCAACCTTACAGCCATTCACCAATCTGGTGGCCCCAAACCCTTTTGGGATAAGCCTGGTTTTGCTGATGCCATTTTTTAGCAGGTAATTTACCACTTCCTGCGCCCGTGCCTGGCTAAGCTTTAAATTACGTACAGCACTGCCGCGACTGTCGGTATGCGAATCAATTTCAATTTTCAGCGTTGGGTTGTCCTTTAAAAACCTCACTAACTTTTCAAGGTCGGATGATGCTGCGGGCCTTATTTTGGTGCTTCCGGTATCATAATAGATATTTGATAAGGTGATGGTTTTATCGGGAAGCGCTTGTTCAATGCCCAGTTGCAATTTTACATAGAGGGTTGTACTCCTGTTCAGCCCTTTGGTGCTCACTTTTTCAATGTTAGAGATATAGCCTGCCTTTTTCCCGGAAACAGAAAAATCACTTCCGGCTTCTAACTGAATATTAAAAGTACCGTCATTAGGTTGGCTCTGTACATTATTGGTGCTGTTTTGGCTGATGTTATCCACATTAACGGCTACTTCGCCTTCCGGTTTATTGGTGCTTTTATTATTGACCGTACCGCTCAATGTAAACCGCGGATCGTTGTGGGTAAGATTGATTTTTATTTCCTGCCCGGGGATATTAAAATCACTTTTTGATAATTGCCCGGTGGTTGTAGGAATACCGTTAAGTGAGCCACTGATTACGTAATCAGCTGAATTGATGTTACTGAAAATAACGTGGCCTGCTGTATCTGTAATCGCATTTAATTTCCCGCCGGGGCCAATTATGGTTACTTCGGCCGATGACAAAGGCAAACCTGTTTGTTCGTCACTTATAGTGATCACAATATCTTTAACCAACTTAACTATTACGGGGAGGATATCCGGTTTTTTTATTTTCGCAGGGATCACCGGCGGAATTACCGGGCTTTCAACCGGTTTAACAACCCTCTTTTTAACCAGGCTTACGCCAATGCCAATATTATATTGAAAATGATCGTTTACCCCGGTGCTTAGCGCGCGCCTGTATTGCATATTGGTGAAAACGAACGCCTGGTTAAATATATCGAACTGCAAGCCCGCTCCAACAGGGATATATACCCCGGCTTTACCCTGGTATAATGAAAACCCGGCGCCGGCGGTAAGGTAGGGTACGACCACGTGACGATCCGTTAATAGCTTTACGTTTAATCCCGCATTAATGTCCAGCAAAAATTGGTTGCTGCCATAGTAGGTGCCGTTTTTAAACAGGTAATCGGTTTCGCTGCCATCAATGGAAGACACGAAGTCTATTTTCCTGCTTATCCCTTTCAGAAAATTAAAGCCAAAACCCATTTGCATATCGCCGATCCTGCTCCATAAATTATTGTTGAATACATTATTAAGTGAGGTAGTGCGGATGAGCTGCGCGGTATTAAAATCATTATAAAAAGTATGGAAAGCAATGGTTGGCGGCTTTATCTCCGCAACCTGGGCAGAAAGTTTTAAAACCAGGCAGCTAAACAGGAATATGACGGTTATTCGCTTCATCATTGTTTTATTGATTCTCCATTCTTTAAACTCTTTTCCTTTTTACCCATTTGATTAACAATGGTGAATATGGCCGGCTCGCTCCTGCCCTGCACATTATTATCAGCGGTTGGTATTGGCTGGCCGTTCATGTCAAGCGTTTGCACTGTCCAGATGAACTGCCTGTTGGCGGTGGAATCTATCATCGGCAAATTTGGCCGCCAGATGTATTGGGTAGCCCCTTTAACGGCTTCATCATCCAGCAAAGGGCGGTTACTGCGGAAAGCCTGCATGGCATCCTGTCCGGGTAGTATCTCAAAC
>DATCES010000138.1:0-3947 GCA_036509935.1 Mucilaginibacter sp. | reverse complement strand
GTTGGTGTTAATGGACACGGCGTGGTAAGGTTTAAAAAACCGGACGTTGGAAAAACCTATCCCATCACAACGTTCCCCACTTCCGATGAATTCAATAGCAAAACGCTGGGTATGGAGTGGGGCTGGAACCATAATCCCGATACTGCCAATTGGTCGCTAATAAAAAGGCCAGGCTATCTTCGGCTGACGACCGGCAAAGCGGTTGCCAATTTAACACAGGCCCGTAACACGCTTACGCAAAGGCCATTTGCAAAGCGCGACCAAACCAATCCAACTGTCGCGGTTACCAGGATAGAAGCGGCGCATATAAAAGATGGCGATGATGCCGGATTGGCGGTATTTGAAGATCCGTATGCCTATGTTGCAGTAAGACAAACCAAGGGCATTAAATACATAGTGATGGTAAATAATGGTAAAACTGTCGACTCTGTTTCCACCAATAAATCAACTATTTACCTCCGTACACTCGCGTCCAATGCGACAAAAAAAGCGACCTTCGGATACAGTTTTGATAATAAAAGTTTTAAGCCCATTGGAAATGAATTTTCCATGCGGTTTAACCTGAAGGTATTCACAGGTAATAAATTTTGCTTCTTTAACTATGCAACCAAAGAAACCGGCGGTTATGTAGATTTTGACTGGTTCAGGGTACAATAAATTCAGATATTGAAAAAAAATTACAAACTAACTAAATTAAACATGCGATCCAAACGGGAAACATTCAAAAATATGTCGGTGGCTTTTAGCCTCGCGGTTGTTTTTTTACTCATTACAACGAATGCCTTTGCACAGAAACTTCACTTAAACGACGCCGGGTATTTTGAAACAACCGGTGCAAACTTATTGGTTTTTAACAATCAATACACCGGCGTTTTCTTCGATGAAAAAACAGCCGGCATTGAACTGATACATCATGGTGTACGGACTGTTACTGGTGGTGCCGTCCGGTTGCAAAATACGCCGGAACAGTGGGACCTAATTCCCGCGATGACTGACAGGAAGATCAATAAGGCGACAAACAGTGTTGAATTTAAATTGACTTACCCAACGTTCGATTTTACTTCCAAAGTAGTAGTTACGGGGAAAGGCAATGGTGTCGAAATAAATGTTTATCTTGACAAACCAGTACCCGAAAAACTTGAAGGCAAGGCAGGGTTTAACATTGAGTTTTTACCCGCCGCTTATTTCGAAAAAACTTATTTGATGGATGGTAAGCCTGATGAATTTCCGCTATACCCCGCAGGCGCTACAGAAATGCATCCGATAAGTGAAAAAATACCACAGTTTGCAGGCCATACCACTTTTGATGACCGCGGCCGCGGCGAATTTATCGTCCCTCATCCGCTTGCATCAGGGAAAATGATCGTATTAGCCCCGGAAGATCCTGAACGGATGGTGACGATCAAGTCGATGGATGATTCCGGGCTCAGTCTTTTTGATGGCCGTAACCTTGCCCAAAATGGCTGGTTCATTGTGCGCAGCTTGCTTCCGGTTAAAAAAACAGGAAAAGTGCTGACATGGTACATGGAAGCTAATTCCGTTCCAAATTGGAAACGGGTGCCGGTTATTGAATTTTCACAGGTGGGGTATAATCCGGGCCAGGCAAAGACAGCGGTGGTTGAACTTGATCAGAACGACTTACCCCTTAAAACTGCTTCACTTTTTCAGGTATTGCCTGATGGTAAATATGTTGAGAAACTAAAAGGCAGCATACAGCCCTGGGGCCACTACCTCCGCTACAATTATGTAAAGTTTAATTTCAGCGCGGTAAAAGACGCCGGGCTTTACTTTATAAAATACGGAAACCAAAAGACCAATACCTTCCCAATCGGTCCCAATGTTTACGATAATATATGGCACCCTACGCTTGACGTCTATTTTCCTGAACAAATGGACCACATGCAGGTAAACGAAGCTTATCGTGTGTGGCACGGCGCATCATTTATGGATGACGCCTTGCAGGCGCCTATAAATCATCAGCATTTTGATGGCTATCGCATGGGCCCTACAACCGACACGAAATATAAATCGTTGGAACGCATTCCCGGAATGGCCGTAGGGGGATGGTATGATGCAGGCGATTTTGATATTCAAACAAACTCTCACTGCGCTGTGCTTTTAAGTATGGTTGACAGCTGGGAGAATTTTAAGATAGACCGCGACGAAACCTATATTGACCATGCTACACACTATGTAGATATGCACAGGCCCGATGGCAAACCCGACATTCTTCAGCAAATAGAGCATGGCACATTGAACCTGGTTGCCCAGATGAAAAATATCGGCCACCCGGTTGTTGGTATCGTTGTTCCAAACCTTCACCAATATCACCACCTCGGCGACGGCGCCCAGGAAACAGATAACCTGCCTTACAACCCCGCTCTGAAACCTTATGAAACGGATGGCAAATCAAGCGGGACGATGGATGACAGGTGGGCGTTTACCAACCGGCAAATATTTTTGGATTACTGGACAACGGCTGCATTGGCTGCCGCCAACAGGGCTTTGAAAGGATATAACGATACGTTGGCCGATCAATGCCTGATGTATGCCAAAAAGTTATCGGCAGATGATGACAGCCTGATTAAAAAAACAGGTCCTTCGAGCCAGATCCCGCAATTCGGAAGGAATTTTGAGGGTTTGGCCGCGCTGCAATTATATATTACCACTAAAGACGAAAAGTATGCCACCCATTTCAAAGAAATGATCTTCCCTGCACTCGACAGGGCGGTCGGACAGTCAATTGCCGTAGCATTGCAAGCCTACCCTTATATGGATAAGGATTATCAAAGTAAGATAAGGCACTATGTTACTAAGTATAAAGCGCTGTGTGATGATTACGACAAGCAAAATCCCTATGGCATCCCAACCCCTATGAGGGGCGGCTGGGGTGGAAACCAAACTGTAATAAACTGGGCCATAACCAACTACTACGCCAATAAACTTTTCCCTGACATCATCAGCCCCGAATATGTTTACAAAGGCCTTAATTACATTTTTGGCTGTCATCCTTATTCAAATGTCTCTTTTGTGGCGGCTGTGGGAACGCGATCAAAAAAAGTTACCTACACAAATAACCGCGCCGATTTTCACTTTATTGCCGGTGGCGTGGTTCCGGGCTTGGTGACCTTAAAACCTGATTTTATGGAAAATAAAGATGACTGGCCGTTTCTTTGGGGCGAAAACGAAGTTGTTATAGACATTTGCGCTCAATATGTATTCCTGTCTGTTGCCGCTGATCGGTTAGCAGCGGGCAAATAAAAACGATTTGTATAAACCGGATAATGAAAAATAAATAGTATGATGAAATATTTTAAGCAATGCATGATGCTATCAGGATTGGTGTTATGCACCAATTATTTGATGGCCCAAAACCCGCTGATAATGACACAGTTTACCGCTGACCCATCGGCGCGGGTTTTTGATGGTAAAGTTTATCTTTACCCCTCCCACGATATTTTGGCCACACCGGGTCACGGCCGTGTGGCATGGTTTTGTATGCAGGACTATCACGTCTACTCATCAACAGACCTCACAGACTGGACAGACCATGGTGTAATTGTGAGTCAGAATAAGGTGCCCTGGGCTGACTCTACTGCTTATAGTATGTGGGCGCCTGATTGTATAGAGCGGGATGGAAAATATTACTTCTATTTCCCCGCAACTGTAAAACCCGGAAATGGCCGGGGTTTTGCGGTTGGTGTTGCAATCGCTGATAAACCTTCCGGCCCTTTCGTTCCGCAACCAGAACCGATTGCCGGCTTACATGGCATAGATCCTAACGTGCAGATCGATAACGACGGCCAGGCATATATTTACTGGGCGCAGGGAAACCTTTATGGCGCCAAGTTGAAAGCAAACATGCTTGAACTTGCTTCAGCGCCTGTGAAACTCGAAGGTTTTCCTGACAAGGGACTAAAAGAGGGCCCCTATTTATTCGAGCGCAA
>DATCES010000137.1:0-2265 GCA_036509935.1 Mucilaginibacter sp. | reverse complement strand
CAAGTATATCTTCCCGTTCATTCAAAAGGTCAAATAGGGCAGGGGGGTACAACGTTGTACCTTTAAACTTGATCATTTGCTTTTTCCGGCCTATAACGGGCGACAAGCGCAAACTTTTTCTGCCGCAAGCGCAGGATCCATCATTATACATACAAATATCGCCGGTTTTGTAACGCAGCAGGGGCATGCCTTCAACCCCAAGCGTTGTGATGGTTACTTCGCCCGGTTCATCAGGCCCAACCTGCCGGTTGTTTTCGTCAAGCAATTCAACTATCAGCAATTCAGGCTGATAATGCCCACCCCGCCCTTCCAAACATTCTGTAAAGGCGGTTTGCATTTCGGTAGAAGCGTAAGTGGAGTACAAGCGGATATTCCATGCTTCGGTTATTTTTTTTCCTAAAATATTTAATGAAAAATCGGTGTTGCGGATATTTTCACCAATACAAATGGCTTTTTTAACAGACGTTTCATTGATATTGATACCCGTTTCTTTTGCAAACTGAATTAACTTAAGGATAAAGGAAGGGACGGCTACAATAGCTGTTGGTTTCAGCCGCTGAATAGTTTCCCATTGAAGGGAAGGCACACCTGGACCCAAACGGATTATACCGGCGCCAAGTTTACGGATGCCTGAGTAGTACGCAATGCCGGCCATAAACTGCCTGTCGAGCGTAAGCATCAACTGGTAAATATCACTTGCCGACCCATCGGCGCACAAAAAGGAATTATATTCGTTTAATGCCAAACGGTCAAGGTCATTTCCTGTTAGCGCTATAGTTACCGGGCTGCCCAATGTCCCGGAGGTAGAGGTATATTCAACTACCTTTTCATGCGGAACGCATAAAAAATCATCATTTCGCTGCTGCAGGTCATCTTTGCTGGTAGTGGGTATTAAAGCAAGGTCTGAAAGTGTTTTTATATCACCAATATTTATTTTATGCTTCGCAAACAACTCTTTGTAAAACCGGGAATTCGTGGAAAGGTATAACAAAAGTTCATTTAACTTTTGTTCCTGCATTATTTCCGTTTTGTCGTTATGCTGATAATCACCCCCCTTCAAAATTGTCATTATTATATTGTGTTATAGTCCAAAAGTAGTAAAAAAGCTAAATTACAAATGATAATCTTCAATAAGCTTCAATCTAAAACATACGCACAGTTTAATTTTAACGTTTATTGGTGATTATGTTTAAACATTTGTTGTTATTCGCCGGCTTATTTTTCATTGCGCTATTTGCAGATGCGCAAACTGCTAACCTTTATAAATATAAAGACAAGGTATTTCCTGATATTACTATTGTTAAGGACTTAAACTATGCCCCCAATGCCCGCCTTGGCGAAAAAACCCCCTGGTTATTCGATCTTTATCAACCTAAAGGCGATGATTCTGTGTCACGCCCGCTCATCATCTGGATGCATGGCGGAGGGTTTAAATTCGGGACAAAGGAGGCAAAAGAAATCCGGATATGGAGTAAAACTTTTGCACAACGGGGATATGTTTGCGCCGCTATCAACTACCGTTTAAGCAAAAAGAATCCGCTTTTAAATTTTAGTGAGTTGAAAAAAAGCTGTTATTATGGCGTAAAGGATGCAAAAATGGCGGTGCAGTACTTTAAACAGTGCTATGCCATTTATAACATCGACACCAATAAAATTATCCTTGCCGGAAATTCAGCCGGCGGCATAATTGCATTGCAGGCCACTTACAGTACCAATACTGAATTGGCAAAAATGGCAGGCGTACCTGATACAAGCGCTGATAAGCAAGGCTTGTTAAAAGTTGCGGGCGTGATTAATTTCTGGGGGGCTATATTTGACCTTGACTGGCTAAAAAACGCCCGTGTACCGATAGTTAGCGTGCTTGGCAACAGGGATTACATTGTGCCCCCAACCCATAAAGGCCCGCCGTTATATGGGGGAGTGGATATACACCAACGGGCAGATGTTTTAGGTACCCCCAATGAACTAAAAGTATTTTATGGCTATTCGCACCAATTGCAAAAGCAATTTAACCCATTGTTTGCAGGTGGTAAAGGCACGCAAAAGCGGTGGCTGGGGGCAGGGCAGTTTGCTGCTGACTTTTTGTATAAATCACTTTTTAAATAATAGTATTTTGAAATACCGTACATTTATTCAAACATTATAGTTATTTTATCGTTTTCAGATTAATAGTCAATTAATACGTTTAGCATGAAAGTCGTCAGGTTTTTTATTGTGGCAATATTTATAAGCTTTGGTTTGCAATTTACAATGGCAGGCTCAGTT
>DATCES010000136.1:0-5562 GCA_036509935.1 Mucilaginibacter sp. | reverse complement strand
TATTCCCCCTTCTTCGCCCCGCCAGCTCATTACCGTAGCATTTGGCGAAAGCCCCCCTTCCAATATCTCGTCCCAGCCAATAATACTGCGCCCTTTGGCGTTTACAAATTTTTCTATCCGCTGTATAAAATAGCTTTGCAGTTCATCTTCTGTTTTCAGGTGCAGTTTTTTCATCAGTTTCTGACAAAATTCCGATTTTTTCCATACGTCTTTTGGCGCCTCATCGCCGCCTATATGGATATATTTACTTGGGAAAAGGTCCATCACTTCAGTTAAAACATCTTCTAAAAAATTAAATGTTTGGTCGGACGGGCAATAAATGTCATGAAAAACGCCCCATGTTTCAGCCACTTTATATGTTATAGAAGGGTCACAGCTTAATTCCGGGTAGGCGGCCAGGGCTGCTTCCGAATGGCCCGGCATTTCAATTTCCGGAACAATATTGATATACCTGTCGGCGGCGTATTTTACTACATCGCGTATCTGGTCCTGCGTATAATAACCACCATAAGGGGTATTATCATATTGCTGCGGTGTACGGTCGTGGTAGTTGCCAATTACGGTTTGTGCGCGTTGGCTGCCAATTTCGGTTAGTTTAGGATATTTTTTTATTTCGATGCGCCAGCCCTGGTCATCAGTTAAATGCCAGTGAAAATTATTGAGCTTATAGGCGGCCATCAGGTCGATGTATTTTTTAACAAATTCCACCGAAAAAAAATGACGGCAAACATCAAGCATCAGGCCACGGTACCCAAAGCGCGGATAATCTTCTATTTGCAGGCAGGGCAATTTAGCTGTAGCCCCCCTTTCAGCAGGCATTAACTGTATCAGTGTTTGTATGCCGTAAAATAGCCCGGCGCCTTTGCCTGCAACAAGTATTTGCTGTGGGGTAATGGTTAGCCTGTAGCCATCAGCGGGCAAATTATCTGTCCCGGCGGCTGTAAGTACAATACTGTTTGAAGCGTTTGAGCCATTGTTTTCTTTGAGCTGCACCTGCAGCATTGCATTGCTGTGCAAATAACCGATTAAAAAAACAACAGCCTTATTGGTTACAGAATCAGCAAGAACTATAGTTTGCTGACTTAAAATAAACCCGCCGGAGGCTTTTTTTATAGAAACCGGCGCCGGGATTATACTGAGGTTTGGATCGTTATCCTGCGCATTTGCTATACCGGCAAAAACAGCCATGAAGATACATAGCGGTAAAAATATCTTTTTAAACATAAATGGCTTTATGTTATTTTTTTTCTTCGCTAACAACGGCGACCACAGGCTTGTCCTTTTTAATATCGTGAGGCCGCTTTTTACCATACGATCCAATGGCAATTTTGCCTTTTCGTGTTTTTTTATCCCCTTTTCCCATAGTAATATAATTTGATTAAGATGTAATTTATCAATGATACGGAAATAAGTCCGAAAGTCGGTAAAGTCGGGAAGACCGAAAGTTATTTTGCTTTACCTTTCGCCTTTCACCTTTTACCTTTCACCTCAACTCAAGCTGTTACCACATGTTCCTTAGCCGCCAGGTACCTTTCGGCATCAATTGCGGCCATACAGCCGGAGCCTGCTGCGGTTACGGCCTGTCGGTAAATATGGTCCTGGGCATCGCCGCAGCAAAATACACCTTCAATATTGGTGGTTGTTGAACCGGGTATGGTTTTGATATATCCGGTTTCGTCCATGTGTATCCAGCCCCTGAAAATATCGGTATTGGGATGGTGGCCTATTGCTACAAAGAACCCGGTTACAGCCAATGTTTTTTCTTCGTTTGTTTTATTATTGATAACAGTTACGCCGTTTACGCTTTGCCCGTCGCCAACTATTTCTTTTGTTTCGGTATCGTACAATATTTCAATATTACGTGTGTTCAATACCCGGTGTACCATCGCTTTTGAAGCCCTGAACTCGTCGCGGCGCACAATCATGTAAACCTTGCGGCAAAGTTTGGCCAAATAAGTGGCTTCCTCTGCTGCGGTATCGCCTGCACCAACTATGGCAACGTCCTGTCCTTTGAAAAAGAAACCATCACATACGGCGCAAGCCGAAACGCCAAAACCGCTATACTTTTGCTCCGACTCCAAACCAAGCCATTTGGCAGAAGCCCCGGTTGAAATAATCACCGTGTCGGCCAATATGGTTTTACTTTCGTCAACCACCACCTTATGCGGCAAACACGAAAAATCAACCGAGCTAACATATCCAAAACGGATGTCAGTACCAAGCCGTTCAGCCTGTTTGCGGAAATCTTCCATCATTTCGGGGCCCATTATGCCATTGGGGTAGCCCGGATAATTTTCCACTTCGGTAGTTTGGGTAAGCTGGCCGCCGGCAAGCATCCCGGTGTACATTACAGGTTTCAAATCAGCGCGTGCGGCATATATTGCTGCGGTATAACCCGCTGGGCCCGAGCCTATGATGAGGCATTTAACGTGTTCAGTATCTTGAGACATTAGTATCTGGAATATGTTGTGCAAATTTACTGTTTAAAACGCATTGAGCCAATAGGTATGCGTCAGCATATTGCCATAGAAATGTGCGGCTTATTTTTTTAACCTCGCCAATAAAACACACATTGCATCATAATATACAGGTAATTCGCCAAATAGCGTTTCGGCCAATTGCTGGTTATATGTATGCACCGATGCGTTGCGCTTTAAAATAATGGTTGACCATATTATTTCATCACCGATGATGCCTTCGGCATACGCTGCGGCAAAAACCGACCTGGGGCTATTCAAATCTATTAATCCACTTTTTTCCATGTAACGTTTTAGCGCTTTCCAGGCAAGGTCAAAACAGTATTCAAATCGTTGAATGGCTCCATCGCGTTCTAATTGCGATGGATTTTCAAGCAAAGCATCTTTAAAAGTAGTTAAAGCCTGTTCAAATATGGATATTTTCGAATCGAGATAATTGTTCATATACTTTCAATATTTTTTAATGCCACCGATTTAAACCGGGCATCAACTTCATTAAAATTAACCAGGTCAATTTTATAAAGCATGGGCAATTCCTCAATAGCCGCATTTATTTTTGATAATTGGTAGGATGTTATACCATCTGCAATAATACCAACATCAATATCCGCGCGGATTAAAGAAGTTTTATTTGCCTGGGAACCAAAAATAAATGCACGGTATGAAACACCGGAAAGATTTTTATCCAGTATTTCTTTCAGCCAAAGTATTATTTGTTGCCTACGCTCCATTGATGCAAATATAAGGTTTAGCGGTTGGGGATTGCAGGGATTTCTTTAATAATCCCTACCTCTGATTAACCAATCTCTATTTCTCCGTATTCGCCTTCAGTACCCTGATAAAATTACCACCCAGAATTTTGTCAATATCGTTTTCAGTATAGCACAGATTTATAAAAATATCCGCACATCCAAAATCCGCAGATCAGGTTTGAATGATCCCCACGTTAAAAGGCTTTTCAATTGGCGCATGATTCGCCGCTTCAATACCCATCGAAATCACTTTACGCGTATCAAGCGGGTCTATAATGCCATCTACCCATAACCTTGCTGATGCGTAATAAGGCGTGGTTTGGGCGTTATACCTCTGGGTTGTTTGTTTTAACAGTTCATCTTCTTTTTCCTGGTTTATTTCTTCGCCCTTTGCTTTCAGCCCGGCGGCTTGCATCTGAACCAATACTTTAGCCGCCTGCCCGCCGCCCATAACCGCTATTTTTGCGGTAGGCCAGGCATATATCAACCTCGGGTCATAAGCCTTGCCGCACATGGCATAATTGCCTGCGCCGTAAGAATTGCCTATCACAATAGTAAATTTCGGCACCACCGAATTAGCCACTGCGTTTACCATTTTTGCGCCATCCTTAATAATGCCCCCATGTTCGGCCCGGCTGCCAACCATAAAACCGGTAACATCCTGCAAAAACACCAATGGTATTTTCTTTTGGTTGCAATTCATAATAAAGCGGGTGGCTTTATCGGCAGAATCAGAATAGATAACCCCGCCAAACTGCATTTCCCCTTTTTTTGATTTAATTACCTTGCGCTCGTTGGCAACTATACCTACTGCCCAGCCATCGATACGGCCCAGGCCGCAGATAATGGATTGCCCGTACCCGGCCTTATATTCTTCAAATTCCGAATTATCGAGCAGGCGCAGCACGATCTCCATCATATCATAAGCTTTTTCGCGGTTGTCCGGCAAAATCCCGTAAATATCTTTTTCATCAAGTTTTGGAGAAGCTGCTTTTACCCTGTCGAACCCTGCTTTGGGGAAATCGCCTGTCATGCCCATGATATTACGGATAGAATCGAGGCAGGCCTTATCATTGGGATGTTTATAATCGGTAACACCCGAAATTTCGCATTGGGTGGTGGCCCCGCCTAATGTTTCGTTGTCCACATCCTCTCCTATTGCCGATTTTACAAGGTACGATCCGGCAAGGAAAACCGAGCCTGTGCCTTCAACAATCATCGCTTCATCGCTCATAATAGGTAAATATGCGCCCCCTGCCACGCATGAACCCATAATGGCCGCAATCTGGATAATGCCCATACTACTCATGATGGCATTATTGCGGAAAATACGGCCAAAATGTTCCTTATCCGGGAAAATCTCATCCTGCAAAGGCAAATAAACACCCGCCGAATCAACCAGGTAAATGATGGGCAAGCGGTTTTCCATAGCTATCTCCTGGGCGCGGAGGTTCTTTTTGGCAGTTATGGGAAACCATGCACCGGCCTTAACCGTGGCATCATTGGCAACTATTACGCATTGCCTGCCCGATACATACCCTATCCCGCATATTACCCCGCCCGAAGGGCACCCGCCATGTTCGGCATACATCCCATCGCCAACAAATGCGCCAATTTCAAGCCAGGGTTTGTTTTTATCAATTAAATAGGCAACACGCTCGCGGGCCAGCATTTTACCTTTTTCTTTTTGCCTGGCAGCAGCTTTTGCGCCACCGCCCAGGTATATCTTTTTGAGCTTTGTGCTCAGCTCATAAACAAGCTGTTTGTTTATATCTTCATTTTTATTGAACTCGATGTCCATTGCGGCGTTTGGGATTGGTTTATAAAAAATGCTTTATGATTTCGGTAAAAGTAAATATTTATAAACAAAGCATTGCTGATGTGCCGGATAGCGGGCGCAGGGGTAATGGCCTTACCCATCAAAACAAATTTAAGGTTTTAATAATAATGTTTATGTTTACTACGCAATAAACACTAAATTTATGAGGGCAGCAAAAGGTATAAGTCTGCATATTCCGGATGCCGTATTTACCGAAAGTGAGATTGCAGATGAATATTTTATGTCCGAAGTTGAAATAGTTGTTCCTACGTATGCTTAAACTAAACCGGGTACACCATATCGCCATCATCTGTTCTGACTATGAAAAATCAAAACGTTTTTACTGCGAAATTCTCGGACTAAAAATTTTACATGAAGTTTTTCGTGAAGAAAGAAATTCATACAAACTCGACCTGGAAGTGGGCTGCCAATACCAGATCGAACTTTTTTCGTTTCCTGACCCTCCCGAAAGGCCATCGAGGCCGGAATCCACTGGGTTACGTCATTTGGCTTT
>DATCES010000135.1:0-6612 GCA_036509935.1 Mucilaginibacter sp. | reverse complement strand
TTCGGTGATCCCAAAGGTACAAATGTCGAACTCTTTTATTGAGGATGTAAATAAAATTGTAGCTTTTAAAGAGAAAAAATAAAAGTACCGGGATTGACAGCAACGCTCAAATTCCATTATCTGCTAAGTAAAGATATATGTTGCCCACCTAACGTTGGGGCTATCAATTCATTGTTTTTTTAACAAATCATCAATTACCGAAGTCATCTTCTTTTCAATATCATCAGAATATCCAACAATTACATTTGCGATTTTTCCTTCTTTGTCAATTAAATAAAAAGTGGGGGCACCTGATATATGATACAATTTGGCCACATCACCGCCATCAGGGTACATTTGATTTTTTATAAGTTGAACTTTCTTAAATGCCATAACTAATTTCATACTATCCCGGGTACTAATACTAAGTATTACGACGTTTTTATTCTTATATTTTTCATGAATCTTATCCAACGTCGCTAAAGTATTCATACAAGGGACACAGCCAACAAAGAAAAAATCCATCAATACAATTTTACCTTTCATTTGTGATAATGACATCTTCTTACCATCAGTATCATATAAGGTCCAATCAGGTGCCATCATACCTGATGGTAATAAAGCAGTTTGCTCTTGAGGCTTTTTTTTAGGCTGATGGAATCCTTCGGGTATGGCAAAGGAAGCGGCATTGATATTATCCTGATCAATCTTATAATTGAAATAGCCGTCTTCAGTATAATAATTTGTGACTTCTTTTCCCAAAAAAGCAGTCCCTGACCTGGCGAATCTGCCAACCGGCAAACCTGTTACCTTGTTAATAAACAGATGTATCCGTGCATACAAATGATCGTTGTTAATAATGGTATCGTAAGTGTTAAAAATTAAATGATAACTATTTATTGAGTTAAAAGTGGTATCACCTGATTGTACAATTTTGGAGGGGTTTTTCGTTAAAAATGTTTTCATCCAATTTAACTCACCAGGCAATGTTCTTGCAAAAATCATGGCTTGTATTTTGTCTGTATGATAAGTACTGTCCGCAGGATTTAATGATATTAGGTTTGTTCCGTTATACAGGTCTGTCGCCGGGACCTTCATATCCCCGTTTTTATGTTCATATTTAAAAAAATAACCAATATCTTTATCTTCAGGAACCTTTAATAAAAAATATTTTTCGTTTAGTGTTAAGGTATCACTAAATACTTCCTTCTGTTTATAAACACGTTCATAACTATAGTTTTTATAGCTTTCCAGTTTATCAATAGTGTTTTGAAGTAAAGAAACCTGTGCGTTAGCATCCACACGACACAAAACTAATGCGGTGCAAATAAATAGCTTAATATACCTGTTGGCAAAGTAAATCATTTTATTAATTTTTAATTCTGTCAGTGTTATCAATTGGCACTACAAGGTAATCTAAATTCGCTTTTCTCAAACAAGTTTTAACTTTTTTTAACACTCAGATGATTGTAGTTTTTAATTACGGATAAAATATGCCCATAGACTGTACCTACCCCCATCTGGTCGAAGTATGTTGGGCAGGGCAGCAGGGTAAAGGCTGCTTACTTACTGCTTACTGCCTACTGCTTCCCCAGCGCCTGGTATTTCAGCCCGTTTGCCGGATCAGCCTGGTTTAATATATTCATCGCTGCTATCCTTTCCTGGGAATTGGATTTACTGAACAGGGAGATCAGTTCATCATTTTTGGCGGTAAAAAACACCAGCGGGAACATGGCCCCGATGCGTTGCCTGTCAACCTGCGAAAGGACAGGAAGTAAATCAAAAATAACTTTGCGGCCTTTGCCGGCATTGTCCGCCATAATATCCAATCCGTTGCGGTGATAATCGTACATTAAGCTGCGCAGCGGCTGGTAAAGTTTATTATTTAAGTTTTCGGCCAGCCAGTAACGGTTTACAGTCCCATCAAAAGCTTTCCAGCCTTTATAGGATGCTGTTTGGGCGTTGGTAACTACATTTTGGACAAGCGCAAAATATGGGGTGCCCCCATACAGCGAAAAAGTATCATAATCCATACCTATAATTATATAAGCATAAAAGGCCATTATCGAACTTAAATTGCTTTGAAAATTTTGGTCGGTATAGTCAATAATCTGGCCTTCGTTGTACGTAAAGTCAATATCTTTATCTAAAATATTTATTAAAGTAGAAGTGTAAGTTGAATTATAAACCGGCCTTGATGATTGCACCTGCAACTCCCCGCTATAAGCGCTGCTGCCATCCCACGTGGTAATGTTTAACACAAAATTACAATCAATCCGTTCTTGCGGTAAAATTGGGTCGGGGCTCCATTTGCGGCCATTCAAAAAATCCTTCATGGCAGTTTCAAGGGTTTGGAACGCGTGCTTGTTAGTAGTTTGTATTTTGGGCGAAACAACCTGTACCCGCGCATTCAAATCCTGTGCGGCCGCAATGCCGCTTAAACAAAACAATAAAATAAATACGCTTAGTATTTTCATCCTTTTATCAGGTCAATAATTTTATTACAGATATCACGCGCCACTTCTTCCTTGCTTTTAAGGCTGTAAACCGTTTTTTTCAAATCACGGTCAATAATAGTTACCTTGTTGGTGTCTTTTTTAAAGCCGGCGCCTTCATCGTTAAGCGAATTTAGCACAATAAAATCAAGGTTTTTATTTTTCAGCTTTTCAATGGCGTTTCTTTCCTCATCGTTTGTTTCAAGCGCAAATCCCGCCAATATCTGACCGTCTTTTTTTTGTGAACCCAATAAATTTAAAATATCTACCGTCTTTTTTACTTCAATGCTGAAGTTATTATCAGTTTTTTTTATTTTTTGCTGCGCTGTAGTAATTGGGGTATAATCGGCAACTGCGGCGCTCATTATACATACTTTTGAATTTTTAAAATAGAGCAGGCATGCATCAAGCATTGCGGCAGCCGATGTTACATCAATACGTTTAACTGATGGTTGTTTGCTTACCTGTGCCGATGGGCCTGCTACCAGTATAACATCAGCGCCCATTAATGCAAGTTCATCGGCAATAGCAAAGCCCATTTTGCCCGATGAATGGTTACCTATAAAACGCACCGGATCAATGGCCTCATAAGTGGGCCCGGCTGTTACCAATATTTTTTGATTAATTAATGGGAGTTTTTTTTTTATCGCTGCCGATAGAAATGCAATTATTTCTTCGGGTTCGGCCATTCGCCCTTCACCATGCAGGCCGCTGGCCAGTTCACCGCTGCCGGGGGAGATCAATATATTTCCGTAAGATTGTAGTTTGCTGATATTCCACTGTGTAGCCTCATGTTTCCACATATCAAGGTCCATTGCCGGGGCAAAATATACAGCACATTTTGCCGACAAATATGTTGCAAGCAATAAATTATCACATATCCCACCGGCCATTTTAGCCAAAGTATTGGCGCTGGCCGGGGCTATAATAATAAGATCGGCCCATAAACCTAATGCTACGTGGTTGTTCCATTCGCCGCTTCCGGGGGTAAAATAATCAACAAGCACCGGTTTTTTTGAAAGTGTGGAAAGTGTTAGCGGGGTGATAAAATTTGTGGCGTCCGGGGTCATAACCACTTGCACATTGGCCCCGTTTTTTACCAACAGCCTTGTTAATAATGCTGATTTATAAGCGGCAATACTGCCGCAAATGCCTAAAATTATGTTTTTACCCTCAAGCATAAAACAAGCCCCCTAACCTCCGCATACTGGCAGAGGGATTTTTGAAGTTCAAAATTAACAAAAAACTCCCAAATGGGAGTTTTTATATTATGCAATTGCTCCCCGTTAGGGGTTTGGCGCTAACTTAAAAATAAAAATACAGCGTTAAAATAATATCGAATAATGAATTTAGAATTTCGAAAGTCGAAGTTTACTTCATTATTCGATATTAAATCCTTTATTTAGCGACATTACTCTTTAAGGGGCTGGGAGGCTGTAGCTTATCCTTCCTTTAAAGGGTTGCGGTAATAAATTTTATCGTCCAAAAATTCCTGAATGGCTACCAATGAAGGTTTAGGCAGTTTTTCGTAATATTTGGATATTTCAATTTGCTCGCGGTTTTCAAAAACTTCTTCCAGGTTATCATTTGATGATGCAAATTCCGAAAGCTTTTGGTGCAATTCTTCTTTTACATAATTCGAAATCTGGTTAGCCCTTTTTGACATAATTACGAGCGATTCGTAAATATTGCCGGTTTTTACATCTAACTCGCGTAAATCGCGGGTTATTGTGCTGCTTGCTATTGCAGGCTTAATAATATTATTGTTAGTGTTCATATCTGTTTTAATTGAAGGCAATTTTCTCTTAATTTCTTTTTTCTGAGGGCGGCTGACTAATTACCGTATCTTTTTTTGCGGTAATTTTTGCAGCAGTTTTTGGATTTCCAAAGGCCTCTGCCAAAATTCTTTTAGTTTTTTCTTTTCCCTGGTTGCTGTCTTTTATATATTGTTTGGCATCCTTTAAATATTTGCTTGCCGGGTATTTTTCAATAAATTGCTGGGCGTAACTTATCGCCAGGTTATAACGTTCTTCCTGTTTATATTCCGAACTATGTTCTGAGTACAGGTATTGCGCCCTTATGGTTAAAAAATCCACTTCTTCGGCGTATTTCGTATCCGGATAATCCCGTATAGTATTTCCAAATGAAATAACGGCCGCCTGGTAGTCGCTGATAGTTAAATACAGTTTTGAGTTTGCATACGATTTTTCTTCGAGTTTATCACGCAGGTTTTGAATCAGTTTGCCGGCTTCGGCCACCCTGTCGCTTTTTGGGTACAGGTTTATAAATAATTGCAGGGCATCAATGGCGCTGTTAGTATTGGTTTGATCAAGCGAAAATATTGGTGAATCGAGGTAATTGCAATAGGCGGCCATAAACCGGCACTCTTCGGCCCTTGCGCTTGATGGATAGGTATCGGCAAAGGTTTTAAAGCGGTACCTGGCCGAGGTATAGTCCCGTAGTTTGTAATTTGTATATGCATAATAATAAAACAGGTCTTCCGCTTCGGCGCGGCCCCTGTAACGCGTTGCCAGGTCATCAAATAATCCTAATGCTTTTGAATACTCTTTTCTATTATAGAGTTTAATAGCTTCCGAGTATTTTTTGGCATTATCATTACTGGTCCTTAATTTTTCATAACTGCTTTTACAACTACCCAGTGCAATAGTTAACAGGATGATTACACCGGATAATAATGATAGTTGTTTTTTAAACATTTTGCAAAGATAAGTGAATAATATAAATCGGTCAATTTTTTATTTTAGCTTAAGTTTACTAACATCGGCTGGTTCTTTTTAGCCAGCTTAACCGTCCCCGACATGGGGAGAGGATGGAGCCGGGGATTTCTTCGGATGAAGATGGTAATTCTAACCGCTAATATATAAAGCTTGTTTCGTCTGGCCTGTATATATAGGATTGATTTAACATCTTTTAACAGTTAAACCGCTTTAAATTTGTGCAGTGGTTTGTGAGGGCATAAACAACCGGCGGGAGAATAAAGGGTGCTATTAACAAAATAAAATAGTAATTTCGGCTACGTTAAAAAGCAATATGAAATTAAATATCGATGATATTATCTCATCACTCCAGAATTTAGATAATAAAGAAAGGGCAAGACTTCAAAACGTACTGTTTGAACTTCAAAACGATTTGGATCTTAAAGAAGCTATACAGGAAGGTTTGGAAGATGTAAAGAGCGGCCGCGTAAGTTCCCACGAATCAGTAATGAAGGAAATTAAGGCAAAACATAATTATTGATTTCGGATTTCGTCCGCTGGTTAGCGGATTGATTTCGGATTTGTTTCCATGCGCTTGTTAGGTGTGATGACCGTGGGTGTTCGGATGAGTCGCGGAAATAAAATTTGCCGGGGTGTTTGTCGTAATGTTCCTTTGCAGTCATATAATATTTTTCAAAACAATTCCAGCAGCCGCTCCAACGCCATTCCCCGGGAGCCTTTTATAAGTATAGTTGAATTTTTGATGGGATTTGCTTTTAATCCGTTGATTGCATCTTCAACTGTTTCATAAAATACCCCGTGCCCTTCACCGCCTCTGTTGGTGTTATCACCAACAAGCTCTGGGGTGCTTAGTTCATCCCTGGCATCACGGTTTGTTGGAGATAACACCAACAAGGGCGTACCTTTTTCGTCTTCCGGACTTTCGGACTTTCGGACTTTCGGACTCACCGCAAAGAAATCCTTACCAATAAAAATCCGCTCATCAACAGGTGTTTCCATTGCTTTTTTAATAACGGCGGCATGTTCTGCTGCGGACGCTTCGCCCATTTCAAACATATCGCCCAAAATCAAAACTTTCCTGTTCGCATCTATTTTACCGATGTTTTCAATAGCTACAAACATGCTGCTTGGGTTGGCATTATAATAATCGCAAATAAGTGTGTTGGTTTCCGTTTGTACAATTTGCGAGCGGTTGTTATTTGGCTGATAACTTTCAACGCCTTTGTTTATTTCGTCATCAGTTAAGCCGAAATAAACGCCTATGCATATTGCGGCCAGTATGTTGTCAAGGTTATAAGCCCCTGTGAGCCGGGTTTTCACCTGGTAACTTTTGCCTGAGTTATTGTTTTCCCATTCCAGGGCTAAAAGCGGGGAATTTTCAATTAATTGCCCGGTAACCA
>DATCES010000134.1:0-5195 GCA_036509935.1 Mucilaginibacter sp. | reverse complement strand
TTAACCAATTGTGATAATGTTTTACGGGCAACTCCTAATTTATTTGCTGCCTGGGTAATGTTTATTTCCATTGGCTCCAGGTAAAGCCCTTTTAATACTGCTCCGGGATGTACCGGTGACATGCCTCTCTTTATCATATCGTGTTTTTTAGTGGTAATCTATATAATCTACCTCAAAAGCATTTTCTTTTTCAAACCGAAATATAACCCTGTAATTTCCGTTAACCTTAACTGACCAAAATCCTGCCAAATCGTCTTTAAGAGGGTGAAGGACTGAACCAGGGAAATTCATATCCTCTACAATTAATGCATTATCAAGTAAAGTTAATATCATTTTGATTTTAATGATTTGAGCAGCAGGTAATTTAGATGAGTCATCCCTTTCCCATAACAATCTTAAACCTTTGTGTTGAATACTTTCGATCATTCATACAAATGTAACATATTACGTAACGCGTATCAAGTAATTAAATAATTTTACACAAAAAACGCCCAACTCAACCGAGCAGGGCGTTTTTAATATTTAAAAGAGCGTATTACTTATTCGCCTTTTTCAGCATTCTCTTCATTCTCAGCTGATGCTGTAGGTGCTTCCGGTGCTTCTACTTCGGTAACAGGCGCTTCATCAACAACTGTTTCTTCAACAACGGGCGTTTCAGCAACTGTTTCTTCAACAACCGGCGCTTCAGCAACTGGTGTTTCAATTACAGGTTCAAATTCAACAACTTCGTCAAACGCAGTAGGGGCGGTTACTGTGGCAGGTGCAGCAGCTTTCGCTTTACCCGATCCACCACGGCGGCGCGTTGATTTCTTTTCAGTTTTAACTGTATCGGTTCCGTATACAGTATTGTAATCCACTAACTCAATCAGGGCCATTTCGGCGTTATCGCCTAAACGGTTTTCCATTTTAATAATACGGGTATAACCACCGGGGCGGCTTGCTATTTTTTCGGCAATTTCGCGGAACAATATAGTTACTGCGTCCTTATCCTGTAAATAACTGAATACTATACGGCGCGAGTGGGTAATATCGCTTTTTGCTTTAGTAAGGATGGGCTCTACATAAACGCGTAAAGCTTTTGCTTTAGCCAGTGTAGTAGTAATACGCTTGTGCAATATAAGCGATGTGGCCATGTTACCAAGCATCGCTTTGCGGTGACTGCTGGTACGGCCTAAGTGGTTGATTTTTTTTCCGTGTCTCATTGTTTTTAATTTATTTCACGTGCATACCGTTGGGCGATCAACTCAAGCCCTCGGAATTATGCTCTCGCCTATTGTTAGTGGTGAGTAGTGAGTGGTGAATGGTCAGTAAAAACTACTCGCCATTCACAACTCACCATTCACTAATTTATTCTTCGTCTAATTTAAACTTAGCCAGGTTCATGCCAAAAGATAAACCTTTTGATTTAACCAAATCCTGGATCTCCGTTAATGATTTTTTACCAAAGTTCCTGAACTTAAGCATATCCGCTACATCATACGAAACCAAATCGGCCAGGCTGCGGATATCGGCAGCTTTAAGGCAGTTTAACGCACGTACAGAAAGATCGAGGTCAACCAGTTCAGTTTTAAGGATTTTGCGCATGTGCAAAATTTCTTCGTCAACTTCTTTGGTTTCTTCCTTAGCCTGTGCTTCAAGCATCATGTTTTCATCGCTGAAAAGCATAAAATGCTGTATAAGTATCTTGGCAGCTTCTTTAAGTGCGTCTTCCGGATGTATCGAGCCATCGGTAGTAATATCCAGCACTAATTTTTCATAGTCTGTCTTTTGCTCTACACGGTAGTTTTCAATGGTATATTTAACGTTTTTGATGGGGGTGTAAATAGAGTCGATTGCTATTACACCTACGTTAGCGTCAGGATTTTTGTTTTCTTCGCTTGCTACGTAGCCACGGCCCTTGCTAACAGTAAGTTCAATCTCTAACGTTACCGATGAATCCATGTTGCAGATAACAAGATCAGGGTTCAAAACAGTAAAGTTGTTAGAGAAACCGGTTATTGCGCCGGCATTAAAAGCGTCCTGGCCATTAATAATAACAAATATTTTTTCGCTGTCGCCGGATTCGCCTGACTTTTTAAACCGCACTTGTTTTAAGTTCAGTATAATTTCGGTAACGTCTTCAACAACCCCTTTGATGGTTGAAAACTCATGCATCACCCCCGAAAAACGTACCGAAGTGATCGCATAACCTTCCAGTGACGAAAGTAAGATACGACGCAGCGCATTACCAATGGTTATGCCAAAACCAGGTTCTAACGGACGAAACTCAAACGTGCCATCAAAATCAGTTGATTTCTGCATGATAACCTTGTCTGGTTTTTGAAATGCTAAAATTGCCATTTATATCCTTTTTTATTTATTTGTGAATAGATTGGAGGTTAGAGATCAGAGGTTAGCTATGCGCTTCTCCAAAATTACTAACCTCTAATCTCTAACCTCATGTTTTTTTATTTAGAGTACAACTCAACGATCAGGTTTTCCTTGATATTTTCAGGGATCTCATCGCGGTTTGGATAGTTAAGGAATTTGCCTGTTAAATTTGCAGCATCCCATTGCAGCCAGCTATATTTATTAATTTTCCTTCCGGCAACCGCGTGTGCAATCGTCTCAAGTGATTTAGATTTTTCGCGCACAGCGATCACATCGCCGGCTTTTAATGTATAAGAAGCAATATTTACTACGTTGCCATTAACGGTGATATGTTTGTGGCACACTAACTGCCGTGCGCCCGAACGTGTTGGGGCTATACCTAAACGGTAAACAGCATTATCTAAACGGGCTTCTAAAAATTTAAGCAGGTTTTCGCCGGTGATCCCTTCTTTTGCCGAAGCACGGTGAAACAAGTTTTCGAACTGGCGTTCCAATACACCATAAGTGTATTTAACTTTTTGTTTTTCCATCAACTGGGTCGAATACTCTGATTGCTTTCCTCTTCTTTTGGAAGCGCCATGCATACCCGGTGGATAATTTTTTCTTTCTAACGCTTTATCCGGACCGAAGATCGGTTCGCGGAAACGGCGTGCAATTTTTGATTTTGGACCTGTATATCTTGCCATTTTTGTTGTTTTTAAAGTATCAAACAGCCCGCAGCTGTTGAATCTTAGCTTTAAAAAATATGTTAATTAAACTCTTCTTCTTTTTGACGGACGGCAACCATTGTGCGGAAGCGGTGTAATGTCCTTTATAGTAGTTACTTCAATACCTGCAGTTTGCAAAGTACGGATAGCCGACTCGCGGCCTGCGCCGGGGCCTTTTACAAATACTTCAACCTTGCGTAAACCAAGATCGTAAGCTACTTTACCGCAATCTGCGGCAGCCTGACCGGCAGCATAAGGTGTATTCTTTTTTGAACCTTTAAAGCCCATTTTACCTGCAGACGACCATGAAACAGCCTGGCCGGTTTTATTGGTAAGGGTTATAATAATGTTGTTAAAAGTAGCGTTGATATGTGCCTCGCCATAAGGCTCAACAATTACAACACGCTTTTTGGTTACTTTTTTAGTTTTAGCCATCTTTTTTAAATTATTGAGTTAGTGAATTAGTGAATTAGTGATTGAATAATTCGGACACGCTAACTGTTTTTTATAATTTTATATTCCTAATGATCTTTAAGCTCAATGCCCTGGGATTATTAATCGGTTTGTTAATTATTTATACTTCGTAGCTATAAAGTGGCAAATTAAAACTGCTAACTGCCCACCAATAACTGCCAACTTTCTTACTTAGTAGCCTTCTTTTTGTTGGCAACTGTTTTACGTTTTCCTTTACGGGTACGTGAGTTGTTTTTGGTTCGCTGGCCACGCAAAGGCAATCCTTTACGGTGACGGGTACCACGGTAGCAACCTATATCCATTAAACGCTTAATATTGAGCTGGACTTCCGAACGCAACGAACCTTCAACCTTTACCTGGTCGTTAATTATCCCACGGATGGAATTTAATTGCTCATCATTCCATTCTTGAACTTTTATATCAAAATCAATACCTGCTTCAGTCAAAATCCTTTGCGCTGTTGAGCGCCCGATCCCGAAAATGTAAGTAAGTCCGATTTCTCCCCTTTTATTCTTTGGTAAATCAATACCTGATATCCTAGCCATATTATTTTATATGTTTGAGTTTTCGAATTAGTGATTTAGTGATTTACATTTTTCATTCACTCAATCAACCACTCACTAATTCACTAA
Organism: Mucilaginibacter sp.; assembly: GCA_036509935.1. Taxonomy (GTDB): domain Bacteria; phylum Bacteroidota; class Bacteroidia; order Sphingobacteriales; family Sphingobacteriaceae; genus Mucilaginibacter. Next base: position 1,012 of record DATCES010000134.1, on the reverse strand, counting down.
TTAATTAGCCCTGGCGTTGTTTAAATTTGGGGTTCTTTTTGTTAATCACATAAAGTTTCCCGTTGCGGCGGATGATCTTGCAATCAACACTGCGTTTTTTAATGGATGCTCTAACTTTCATCGCTTTATTATTTATATCTGTAGGTTATTCTTCCCTTTGTTAAATCGTATGGGCTCATTTCCAATTTCACCCTGTCCCCAGGTAAAATTTTTATGTAGTGCATCCGCATTTTACCGGATATGTGTGCAATAATTTCGTGACCATTTTCCAATTCAACCCTGAACATCGCGTTTGATAATGCTTCTTTAATCGTTCCGTCCTGTTCAATTGAGGCTTGTTTGGCCATATTTTACTGATTATTACTTAATTATCCGCCCTAAAAGCGGGACGCAAAATTAATAAAAATTATTTTAATTTTTATTAATTTCTTTCAAAACATTATCTACGTATGAAAATGTTGAAAGAATATCAGGCTTCCCTTTACAAATGGCAACTGTATGCTCATAATGAGCAGATGGTTTGCCATCAATGGTTGATACCGTCCAGCCATCGTCCCAAAACTTCACCCTCGCTTTCCCGGCATTTATCATTGGTTCAATGGCAATAACCATCCCTTCTTCCAGTTTTACCCCCGACCCGCGTTTACCATAGTTCGGAACATCGGGTTTTTCGTGCAACGCTAATCCTACGCCGTGTCCCACTAACTCTTTTACAACACCAAAGCCATACTTCTCGGCATGTTCCTGAACCGCATAACCTATATCGCCAACGCGCATCCCGGCTATTGCTTTTTGAACACCTAAGTCAAGGCATTCCATAGTCACACGCATCAGGGTTTTTACCCCATCGCTAACCTCGCCAACCGCAAAGGTATAGGCCGAATCGCCAATATATTTATTCAACTCAACGCCGCAATCAACTGATACCAAGTCGCCGTCAACCAAAACACGGTGCCCCGGAAAACCGTGTACAATCTGGTCATTCATTGATATGCACAACGAATACGGGAAC
>DATCES010000133.1:0-4578 GCA_036509935.1 Mucilaginibacter sp. | reverse complement strand
GTTACGCTTTCGTTTAAAATCAGACGGACTAAAACCCCAATGCCATGCACCCATTAATTCTGCGCCCACCGAATTGTTACCACTTTTAATTTACCCTGGTTAGTTGCAAATGCTTTATTCACCGACAATCCATATTGCGCTATCTATCGATTTTAAGACCATAAGGCCCATAAACTTTTGATCGTGGGTGGGCGCGCATGTTGATACATGGCACTTGGTTAACGCTAAATAGCTTTTTTTATGTTAATGAATTTTCATTTGTAAAATAATAAGTGTTATTTTGACAATAATTATAAATTTATGCATAATGATTCCCTTGTTATCGGGCTGGATTACGGTTCAGATTCCGTCCGGGCTATTTTAGTAAATGCGTCAAACGGGTCGCAACTGGCTTCGTCAGTATTTAATTACCCGCGCTGGCAACAGGGCTTATACTGCAATCCCGCGCAAAACCAGTTCAGGCAGCACCCGCTGGATTACATAGAAGGGCTGGAGTTCACAATAAAAAATTGTATCGAACAAGCCGGCGGAACAGCTATTGCCCATTTTATTAAAGCAATTGCTGTTGATACCACGGGTTCAACGCCGGTAGCTGTTAATGAACAGGGGGTACCGTTGGCATTACTAAAGGCGTTTGAAAATAATTCTGATGCCATGTTTGTTTTATGGAAGGACCATACTTCGGTAAAGGAAGCGATGGAAATAAATGAACATGCTGCAAAGTTCCCGGTTAATTACCTTCAATATGTAGGCGGCATTTATTCGTCCGAATGGTTTTGGGCCAAATTGCTGCATATTTTACGGGTAAATCCTGAGATAAGGCAAGCCTGCTATTCGTGGGTGGAGCATTGCGATTGGGTGCCATTTTTATTAACCGGGGGCAAGCATATTACCGGGATGAAAAGAGGGCGTTGTTCTGCCGGGCACAAGGGCTTGTGGGCCGAGGAATTCGGCGGTTTGCCGCCGGATGATTTTTTTGCATCACTTGACCCGTTGTTAAAGGGGTTCACAAACCGTTTATACAAAGAAACCTATACTTCCGATCAATCAGCAGGAACTTTAAGTGATGAATGGGCTGGGCGTTTAGGGTTATCAAAAGATGTTGTAGTTGGCGTAGGCGCTTTTGATGCGCACATGGGTGCCGTTGGCGGCCAAATTGAGCCTTATTATTTAAGTAAGGTTATGGGGACTTCTACCTGTGATATACTTGTTGCGCCAAAAGGTGATATGGAAAACAAACTGGTTAAGGGCATTTGCGGGCAGGTGGATGGTTCTGTAATTCCGGGCATGGTTGGGTTGGAAGCCGGGCAGTCTGCCTTCGGCGATACTTATGCATGGTTTAAAAATTTGCTTAGCTGGCCTTTGCAGCATATACTTTCTCAATCTAAGTTAATTGATTCAAAAACCGCTGAAGCATTAAAAACAGAGTTATCTGATAAAATTATTATTGAACTGAGCAGACAGGCGGCACAATTGCCCTTGGATGAAAATGCAGAGGTCTCGGTTGACTGGTTAAATGGGCGGCGCACCCCTGATGCCAACCAGTTGCTCAAAAGCGCCATAACCGGTTTAAGCCTGGGCACTGACGCGCCGCGCATTTTCAGGGCTTTGGCAGAAAGTACCTGTTTTGGTGCAAAAGCAATAGTTGAACGGTTTAATAATGAAGGTGTGCCGGTAAAGGGGCTGATAGGTATAGGCGGCGTGGCAAAAAAATCTCCGTATATTATGCAAATGATGGCTGATATTTTGCAAATGCCTATCCGGATACACCAGTTTGAACATACCTGCGCTTTGGGGGCGGCCATGTTTGCCGCGACAGCGGCAGGCATTTATCCAAAAGTTGAAGATGCGATGCATGCCATGGGCGGCGGGTTTGAGGCTGTTTACTACCCCGATAAAAAAAATGCTGCCTTGTATCAGTTACGATATAAAAAGTATAAAGAACTCGCTGTTTATATTGAGCAGCATACCGTTATCATTAATTAATAATATGAGCCAATATCAGGATATTAAGCAATTGGCGTATCAAGCCAACATGCAGCTACCTAAATTAAACCTTGTGGTTTTCACTTTCGGAAATGTAAGCCAGGCCGACCGGGATTCCGGTGTATTCGCTGTAAAACCCAGCGGTGTCCCTTATGAGGAACTGACCCCTGAAAAAATGGTAATTGTTGACTTTGAAGGGAAAACGGTTGAAGGTTATTTAAGGCCATCGTCTGATACAAAAACGCATGCCTTGTTGTATAAACAATGTGAAGGGATTGGCGGTATATGTCATACCCATTCAATGTATGCTACAGCCTGGGCGCAATCACATAGGGATATACCTATTTACGGCACTACACATGCCGATCATAATACGGTTGATATTCCTTGCGCCGCGCCCATGGGCGATGAAATGATAAAAGGCGATTATGAATATCAAACAGGCCATCAAATTTTAAATTGCCTGCAGGAAAGAGGACTAAGCTATAAAGAACTTGAAATGATCCTGGTAGGCAATCACGCGCCTTTTTCATGGGGTATAAATGCCGAAAAGGCGGTTTATAATAGCGCGGTATTAGAAGCTATAGCGCAAATGGCTTTTTTAACAGAACAAATCAATCCTAAAGCAGTACGGTTAAAAGAAGCCCTTATCAGGAAGCATTATGAACGTAAGCATGGCCCCGATTCTTATTATGGGCAATAGTCAAAGCCCATTATATGTTTAATTATTTGTTTCTATAATTCACCCAATCAATAAATTACTTATTCAAAAATACCGATGATCAATTTAAAAAAATTAGAAGTTTGGTTTGTTACCGGCAGCCAGGATTTATACGGCGAAGATACACTGAGGCAGGTGGCCGAGCATTCGCAGCAAATAACCCGTTCATTTAATAGCGTAAGCCAAATTCCGGTGCAGGTTATATTTAAGCCAACTGTAAAATCAACAGAAGAAATTTATAACACCCTGCAGGAAGCCAACACGGCTAAAAACTGTATAGGGATTATCGCCTGGATGCACACATTTTCGCCTGCAAAAATGTGGATTGGCGGGCTGAAAATATTGCAAAAACCTATGCTGCAATTGCATACACAGTTTAACCGTGATATTCCCTGGGATAGCATCGACATGGATTTCATGAATCTTAACCAAAGCGCACATGGCGACAGGGAGTTTGGCTTCATTTTGTCGCGAATGCGGTTGCGCCGTAAAGTTGTGGTTGGGCACTGGCAGGATGAAGCAGTGTTGAAACAAATTGGCAGCTGGAGCCGTGTTGCGGCCGGATGGTATGACTGGCAGGGGGCCAGGTTTGTTCGTTTTGGCGACAATATGCGCTATGTAGCTGTTACCGATGGTGATAAGGTGGAAGCAGAACTAAAATTTGGCTATTCGGTAAATACTTACGGCATCGGCGATCTTGTAAAAGTTATTAATGCCATAAGTGATGCTGACACAGACGAGTTAACTGCTGAATATGAAGAAAAGTATGTTTTGGCAGCATCTTTAAAAAAGGGCGGCGAAAAATATAATTCACTGCGCGATGCAGCTAAAATTGAGTTGGGGTTAGAGGCATTTTTAAAGGATGGCAATTACAAAGGCTTTACGGATACTTTCGAAGATTTGCATGGAATGACGCAATTGCCCGGTATAGCTGCCCAGCGCCTAATGAACAAAGGCTATGGTTTCGCCGGTGAAGGCGACTGGAAAACGGCAGCGTTGGTACGTGCTATGAAAGTTATGGGAAGCGGGCTTAAAGGGGGTAATGCTTTTATGGAAGATTACACCTATCATTTCGATCCCGCTAACCCATTGGTATTAGGGTCGCACATGCTTGAAGTTGATGAATCCCTGGCAGATGGTAAAATTACATGTGAAGTTCATCCTTTAGGGATCGGGGGTAAGGCTGACCCGGTACGCTTGGTATTTAATGTAGCCGGCGGCCCTGCGCTAAATGCTTCTGTTGTAGATATGGGCAATCGTTTCCGTTTAATTGTTAATACGGTTGAGGCTGTGGCCCCCGAAAATGATTTACCTAAGTTACCTGTGGCGCGTGTATTATGGAAGCCATATCCCGATATGAAAACCGGTTGCGCGGCATGGATATTAGCGGGCGGGGCACACCATACCTGTTACAGCCAGAATTTGACTTCGGTAGATATGGAAGATTTTGCCGATATGGCAGGTATTGAATATATATTGATTGATGAGGAAACCCAGCTCCGGCAATTAAAAAATGAACTTCGCTGGAGCGATGCATCTTATAAATAATACCAATCAAGAGGCAAGATATTAGAGCCAAGAATCAAGATAAGAAGATAAAAACCAGCCAATTTACAGTACCTTGCTACACTTAGTCTGCTTGATTTTGTTTATATTAATGGATTTTTTTCATGTTGCAGCCATTTCTTGACTCTTGGTTCTTGACTCGCATAAATAAATAACAGGTAAACAGGTCGGGATATTTACCCGGCCTGCTTATCTGTAAAGCCCTGTTTTTCTTAAGGGCACCTCTAAAAACTCTCCTTTTCCTCTCCTTTGGAGAGGAATTAAAGGTGAGGCAAAACAAACAAAACGAGTTTTTAGAGGTGCCC
>DATCES010000132.1:0-2103 GCA_036509935.1 Mucilaginibacter sp. | reverse complement strand
GCTTCCTGTTCAAATACTTCGTTAAAAGCATTTAAGTGGGCGTTAGCCGAAATTTTATTCAGATAACCCCTCACAAGCTTTTCAACTGTAATTCCCCCTTTTGCAATCTCACTCTTTATTTCTTGCAAAGAGGTATATGATTTAACCATGGGCCTAAAATATGTTGGTGATTAGGGATTGGTGATTGATCCGATAGACAGTAAAGTCCGAAAGAAGCTGTATTGAGCAGTTTCGGCAGAAACTAAAAGGCCTATAAAAAACTAAAGCTGGTTTCATCACCAACACAAGTTTGGGAGAGGAGGTACCAGCATCACAATACAAAGATAAGTTTATATTCGGTTTAGTGCAAATTTTTCGCAAATTTGAACCACCTTATGACTGAACAACAATTAAAATATTTTTTATCCGGCCCGCGCTTCAACGTATATCTTGCTAAAACAAGTAATGACTTTAACAAAGCCTATCGTTTATATAAAGTTAATATTGAACTTTCAGAAGCCTTCTATCCTATTTTATCCGTTCTCGAAGTTGCTTTGCGAAATGCTGTTAACGAGACATTGAGAACTTATTTCAACGACCCCTATTGGTTCAAAAACAATTTGCCGCCCGAATTTTTACCGTTAGTTTCGGATGCAATACGAAAAGTAACCGCACAAAGAAAAAACATAACTCCTGACAGAATTGTAGCAGAATTAAATTTTGGGTTTTGGAATAGATTGTTTAATAGGAATTATACGGGGTTGCTTTGGAAAGAATTACGCCTGATATTCAAAAACACACCAAAACATCTTAGACAAAGAGATAGTATTGATGATGCCTTGTATCGCATCAGAACGCTGCGCAATAGAATTTATCATTACGAACCAATATTTGATGACCTACAGGACTTAGAAAAACGGTATAACGAAATGCTTACTTTCCTTGTATGGTTAGACAAAGATTTACCAAACTTAATTTCTGATATAGACCGCTTTAAGGATATATTGCAGAAAGCAAAATCCATATTAAAAAAAACCAAATAATCTCCAACCACTAATCTCCGCTCTCTACACCCGTGGTTTTTCGTCAGTACCGGTTGTTGTATTGGTGTTAGTTGGCGTACTGCTTTCGCCGTTTTGCGAATCTTTGAATTCTTTTATGCCTTTGCCCAAACCTTTCATTAGTTCAGGGATTTTTTTTCCTCCGAAAAACACCAAAAGTACCAAGGCGATTACGATAATATGCTCTGGCTGGAAAATTGATAAAAGGATAAAAGCAAAATGTGCTTGTTGGAAAAGTTCCATGATTGATAATTTTTATGTTTGATTATTAATATTATAATGAGTTCTTAATTAGTTCATTTGTTGTAGTTCCGGAACCGGTATGCGAATCAGCATCATGGTCCTCAGTAATATGCCCGGCGTGCCCCCCGGCATCACTATCAGTCACCGTGCTTTCATTTGCGGTAAAATAATTTTCATTTACCGGCACAGTGTTTTCAACCGGCGGGCGGCTTTCAATCGAAGTATCGCCCCCGGCCGGCAACTGGTTCCGAACAGCTTCGGCCTGGTTATTAAGCGCTGTTTCCGCCTTTTTTTCTTCGAGGCTGTTTATATGCTCATTGATTTCGCGTTTTATACCTTCGGATGCATCTTTAAAGTCGCGTATACCCTTTCCAAGCCCACGCGCTATTTCAGGAAGTTTTTCGCCGCCAAAAAGTATTAAAGCAACAAACACAATTATTATCATGTCTGATGAAAAAAGGTTGCCAAAAAACAAAAGAACAAAACTATGCATATCGTTTTATTAATTTTCGCCTGCAAATTTATTAGCCTGCAAATATAAACAATTAAAATAGTATTAAGTTCAAAACTAATTTGGCGCAAGCCAAAGCTTAGGGTTAACCGGCGTCTGCCCTTTATATAAATAAAAGGTCACTATTGCTTCACCTGTTGATGAATCGGTTGCTACCGTACCTATTATTTGTTTGGTGCTTACCTTCTGCCCGTTCTTTATATTGCATGATTTAAGGTTTGAATAGGCAGTAAAGTACTCCCCATGCTTTATAACAACAAGATAGGTGCCGCTGATATTTTGGATGGTTGTTATTTCGCCCTCGAATAT
>DATCES010000131.1:0-7309 GCA_036509935.1 Mucilaginibacter sp. | reverse complement strand
CTTACCTACTCCATCGCGTCACAGCTTTTCGGCACCTATCCGGTTGGAAGCATTGCTAGTGGAAGTGATCCAAACCCATATTTAACACCTGCCACCATTACTGAAAAAGAAATAGGCCTGGAATTGAAGACCTTAAACAGTCGTTTAAATTTTGATATCGCCGTTTACGACAAGAGGACCGATCAGCAGATTTTGCCGGTTGCATTATCGCCTGCTTCGGGTTACAATTCCACAAATGTCAACATCGCAAAGTTGAAAAACACAGGTTTAGAGGTTTTGGTTGACGGGACACCTGTTAAAACCAGGAACTTTTCCTGGAATGTAGCGGTAAATACAGCCTATAATACATCAGAGGTATTAGCGCTAAATCCCGGGCAAACCCGTCAGATAGTTGTGTATTTTAATGGTACCGGAAACGAATTCCTGGGCAATTTAACATACGATGTTGGGAAAGAGATGAACCAGCTGGTGTCAAACACTTATCGCCGTAATGCAGCCGGGCAGATAATGTTAGATAACTCAGGAAGACTTTTACCTTCACTTGCCCCGGTAAATTTTGGCAGTGCCGATGCAAAAGTGATCGGTGGGATAGAGAATACATTTCGTTACAAGGCATTGAGCTTGTTAGTCCAAGTCGATGGTAGATTTGGCGGCAAGGAGTTTTCGTCAACAGCATTAAACGGTTTAAGATCAGGTATGAGCCAGGCATCTTTAGTAGGTCGTAATGGGGTTGTTTTCAATGGCGTTTTGCCAAATGGCACCCAAAATACATTATCAGTTGCCCCCCAAATATTTTATGCTGATTACCGTAACCAGCAAATTGCCGACCCGTTTGTTTTTAGCAGCGACTTTATCAAGTTAAGGAATATCACCCTTACCTATGACTTTACCAGTTTTATGAGTAAAAAAACAAATTTTATTAAGGGGCTGGCACTATCTGCTTTTTGCCGGAATGTAGCGGTGCTTATGAAACGTATTCCTGACGTTGATCCTGAGGCTTTCGCGTCAACAGGAGACAGCCGCTTAGGATATGAGCAACATTCTGAACCAACTACCCGCACGCTGGGGCTTAATTTAAATGTAAAATTCTAATATAAATATTATGAAAAAAATTAATCGTCTTATAATCCCCTTAACCTTAATAATTTGCTGCGCAAGTTGCAAAAAGGGGTTTGAAAAGCTAAACCAGAATCCTTATGCAATTACAAAAATTGACCCGGGGTTGTTATTTACCGGGGCCGAACTGGGCATGAATGCCGGCAACTGGGATGGGGAACAAACCATAGCACAACAATATCTGAATGCTTATAACTCAGGCGCTACCGCAGGGTTTAATTTTAATGATGACGTGGATGGTTATAACTCGCCGCGCTGGGGTATTTACACAGCTACAGTTAAACCTTTGGTACAAATTATCAGCCTCACCCAAAATAATGCCGGCGCTAAAAACCTGTACAACATGGCCCGGATATGGAAAGCGTATGCATTTATGACGCTTGTTGATACCTACGGCGATGTACCTTACAGCGAGGCAGGAAAAGCGTACCTTTCAGGCCTGCTCTATCCGAAATATGATAAAATGGCCACCATCTACGCCGACCTTTACAACGAACTTAAAACGGCTACGGGGGCTTTATCTGCTTCAAATGAATATGTAACCGGTGACTTGTTTTTTGGTGGTGCAACCAGCTCCTCTCCTGCTTTAATAACGGCACAGGTAGCGCAATGGAAAAAAATCGGTTATTCTTTGCTATTGCGTTTAGGCATGCGCTACTCAAAAACTGATGTCGCCAAAGCGCAAAGTATTGCACAAGAGGCCTATGCAGGCGGCGTAATGCAATCAAACGCCGATAATGTTGTCATCAAGGGATATAGTGTTGCTAATCAAAACAATTTTTCTGCCTTGCAGCGGAACGTAAGCCCGTATTTTTATTATTTAGCTGCGCCTTTTGTTACCCAGTTAAAAAGCACTAAGGACCCGAGGTTGAAGTATATGGGCGCCAGCTATATCAAACCGGAACTATTTACCTCCACGCGTGATACCACAACAGCTAACCAATATGGATTTCCGGTGGGGTACGACCAGCAAAGCGTTTTAACCGCTCCAGGTTATAGGGGCATTAAAGGCGGCGGACAAAACTACACACAGCTTAATTACGATGTAGTTGCCAATGTTCTTACCCCTCAATTTTTTATTACTTATTCGCAAACACAACTATTGTTGGCAGAAGCGCAATTCAGGGGGTGGATTACAGGTGCCTCAACTACGCAACAATACTATGAAGCCGGTGTTAAAGCTTCTATGGATGAATGGTCCTTATATCCGAATGTGCCAAGCACCGCGATTTCAGTTGCGGAAGAAAACTGGTTCGTGGCTCAACCTGCCGTTCTGTATAATAGTGTGAATGCACTTCAATTAATCAATACACAATACTGGATCTCCAGTTTTGTAAACGGTCCAGAAGGTTGGGCTAATCTGAGAAGAAGCGGGTTCCCTGTATTGCAACCCAATGGTTACAACACTAACTTAAACGGCGGCTTTGTAAGACGTATGGCTTATCCTGATGCTGAAGACAGCCAAAACTCCGCCAATTATAGAGCAGCTGTTGCGAGCATGGGTGGCGATGATTTAACACAGCACGTGTTTTGGGATAACCCATGATAAATAAACTGCCTCATTAATACCAAAAACCCGGATCAAAGTCCGGGTTTTTTTGTGTGCGCCCACCTGGGCTCGAACCTATCTTTGTTATCGACTGATAATCAATGAATTATAAAGCTTTCGTCGTTTGAGGTAGTTACATAGGTAACACGCCCTGCCGATATTCAAATATACAAATTTGTTATAGAATGTTAACATTTAATCCTATTTACGGCTAAACAGCCTTTATCACCCTATAGCTTATTCTTTGACTTTATTATCTATTTCTCTTTTTAGTATCACCCTAATATTCCTTTTGGGCGATGCCCTCCAATTGTTGTCTGCTGATATTTAATCTTAATCTCCAGGCTGATACAAAGTCGCCTGTTTCGCTACCTAAAGGATCAATCAGGCTGTACTTTTCGTTGACCTGCGTTTGGGCATAATCCATGAATATACTAAGTGACTTCTTTTCAAAAAATTCCGTCAGAAAGCCGATACGCTTTGTTACCGCGATGTTTGCCGCTGCGCTGCAATAGGCGATCATTTTGCCGGCCTTTAAATCAGCTTGTATGAATGCCCGTAAAAGTTCAGCATAGCCACCGGAGTACTGTGGCTGGTCAAAACAATCAATGACCGTCTTTTCTACATCGGTTATGGGATACTTAAAATTTCCTTGTCCGTTCCACATAATTCCAATACGCTTTGTGGGAATGATCTTCACAAACTTATAGGAGGTGCCAAAAATAACTTTGTCCTCTTTTTCCCGGATCGTCTGTATAAAGACAGTATTGGAAAACTGTTCCGTTAATCCATGTTGATTTAATGCCGACCAGTAGGCGACAGCGCTATTCGCTACTACAAAAGTCCCGATCACATTGTCATCCGTAAAATTCGTGCGGCAAAACTTTCCACGCTCAATCCTGGCCAGTAGCCCCTTGTGAACGAGATTTTCAAGCACTTCATTCAGGTTATCAAATTGTTGCTCAATTTGTTTTTCAATTTCCTCAAACCTGAATAGCTGAATTTCATATTCATCCAGCAACTTCAGAAAGGGTACCTGGGTTTCTGTTAAATTCTTCGATATATATACACTGGCTGCCATTTTACCTCTTGTTCGGAGATAAGACCTAAAAATTGGGTCTTATCCTTGTTGTAAAGGTAATTACTATTTTATCACAATTAAATATTGAATAAATCATGTCTCCTATCAATGCAGTAAAGCTTAACTTACTGCGATTGACCTGAATGCCGGATTTACTGATAGGTTTTAGATTATTTTGTTTAATATAATTGTATTTGTACATTTGAATATAATTGTATTTGCACGAATCTATATAATTGTGATTGAACGATTATATATCATTGCATTTGTACAAAAGGAATAAACGAATATCCAATCTAATTCTATTAATTATGGCAACACCGGGAGAAAAATTGGCAGAAGCATTGAGCCTGCTAAAAGCATTACAGGACGATGGAAAGGTAGCGATACATACAGGAGAATTGCCGGGCGATCAAAGAACACTGTTAGTAAAAAGAGGGTTTCTGAAAGAAGTTTCAAAGGGCTGGTACATCCCATCTGACCCGTTGGAAAATCCAGGCGACAGTACAGCCTGGTATAGTTCATATTGGGATTTTTGCGCCAAATTTTTAGACCATAAATACGGGAATGACTGGTGCATATCACCGGAACAGTCATTATTGGCACATGCAGGAAACTGGTCTGTTCCACCTCAATTGATCGTCAGGTCGCCTAAAGCTAACAATACGCCGATGTCTTTGCCGCATCAGAGTTCTTTGTTTAACCTTAAAGCCGAAATACCTGCGAATGCGACAACAATTATAAACGGGATACGAATGTACCAGGAACAGGCGGCTTTAGTCTATAGTTCCCCGGCTATCTTTACGAGTAATCCAATAGACACCAGGACCGGGCTATCCATGATACGGGACGCTTCTGAATTATTACCAATGTTGTTGGAAAACGGGCATACGCGGATAGCTGGCCGTTTAGCCGGGGCTTTCAGGAACATCGGCCGTGAAAAGATCGCTACAGACATCGTTGAAACTATGAAGGCAGCAGGATTTGACACAAGGGAATCTGATCCGTTCGCTTACAGGCTGGATATTGATCTTTCCCCGCGTGAGCGTTCCCCGCAGGTTAACAGGATCAAACTGTTATGGAAGGAAATGCGGAAGGTGGTCATTCATAATTTCCCAAAACCGCCAGGTATCGCGAAAGACATTGCAGGCTATTTGAAACAGGTTGATGAAATTTATGTAACGGATGCTTATCATTCCCTTTCAATCGAGCGATACCGGGTAACACCGGAACTGATCGAAAGGGTACGCAGTGGTGAATGGGATAAAGGGGGTAACCAGGGGGATAAAAAACAAAAAGATGCGATGGCAGCAAGAGGTTACTGGCAGGCTTTTCAAGAAGTTAAATCTTCTATTAATGCCATATTAAATGGGGCAAATCCCGGAACCCAGCTCAGTCGGGATCATAGTAAGTGGTACCGCGAATTATTCGACCCGAGTGTTGCTGCAGGGATTTTACGCCCTGTGGATCTGGCTGGTTACCGGGGTAACCAGGTTTATATCGGCGGTTCCAAGCATGTACCCCTCAGTGTGGAGGCTATGCGGGATGCCATGCCGGTTTTCTTTGAACTGCTGGAAGCAGAACCGGAAGCTTCCGTCCGCGCTGTATTGGGGCATTTTATCTTTGTTTTTATCCACCCTTATATGGATGGTAACGGCCGGATAGGCCGGTTCCTGATGAATGCCATGCTGGCTTCTGGTGGTTATCCCTGGACTGTGATCCCGGTTGAAAAGCGGAATACCTATATGCAGGCATTAGAAAAAGCAAGTGCGGAACAGGATATTACTCCTTTTGTACAATTCATTGCTCATTTAGTTGAACTTGGTATGCAAGGCAACCCGGAGGCCCACTTGTAATTTGACTATTGGCACTTTCTTTTCTTCTAAAACAAAACAGGTTTTGCATCGATGTCTTTTTTCCTGACTTAATTTCTACGGAGAAGGTACATTTTATAAAGACTTGCTTGTTTATAATATGTTCACTATATTTGATTGTTCACGTTACGTGAACAAAACAAGGCGATGAACGAAACAGAAATAGTCAATAACGCGTTAGACCGATTGAACCATCAGACTGGTTTAACAGGTAACTGGATGCCATTAAATTTGGAGATAGATGGGGAGATAGATTTTTTGTTTGAAAACAAAAAGCTACACCTCTATGTAGAAGTCAAAAAGGAACTGAGAAATCAACAGTTACCACAGATACTGGAAATGGCCAAAAAATATAAGCCCTTTATGGTTATCGCTGACCGGATATTTCCAACCCTTAAAGAAACATTACGCGAAAATAAGATAGGTTACCTTGATGCTGCCGGTAATATCTACGTAAATACACCGGAACAATTTGTATGGCTTGACGGCCATAAACATACCGAAACAGAAAAGCCGGTTACCAACAGGGCTTTTACCAAAACCGGCCTTAAAACCGTATTTTATTTAATGCTCCACCAGGATAGGATCAACTGGCCTTATCGTAGCCTGGCTACGGCCACTCAGGTAGCTTTAGGGAATATCAATAACATTATTACGGGACTAAAAGAGGCTGGTTTTATTTTACCGATTAATGAGAAAGAGGTACAACTGCAAAATAAAAAAGCCTTACTGGACAGATGGATAGCAGGATACCGGGAAACCTTGAAACCTGCACTACATTTAGGGAATTTTAAATTTTGGAATGATAATAATTTCACGGATTGGAAAAACTTACCCCTCAAACCCGGTGAAACGATTTGGGGGGGTGAGCCAGCGGCGGAGTTGGTCACCAATTATTTAAACCCGGAGATATTGACGATCTATACGCAGGAGAAAAGGGCGGCCTTAATTCCCAAATGGAAATTAATACCTGCCGATAATGGAAATATCAGGCTTTATGAGAAATTCTGGAATGATCCCGAAACAGACGATCTTCCTTATGCCCCCCTGCTATTAGTTTATGCAGATTTGATGATAACGGATGATCCGCGATGTATTGAAACTGCAGAAATGATCTATAACCAACACCTGAAAGATGAATTTGAGCGATATTAGAGAAAGGAATTAAACTCAACCTTAAAATATCGGTATTTTAAGGTTGAATGAAGTTTTAACCTTAAACCAAATTCGCATACAAAAGGCACACTCAATCGGTTATATCGAAAAATCTTTTAAAAAAGGGCAGAGTATCTGAATAATTATATTTAATATCAGAATTGTGACTTCATAAGTAACATATAGTATATAAAATATAATTTGTATTATAATTATGTTTTGTATCTTTATTGTGATTTTCAACGTAACATGGAAGCTATAAACAGTAAAACATTAAATAAGCAATCAGCTTTATTGCTGGCGCTATTAAATGGACAGGATAAAAAGGCATTTACACTAAAAGAAGCGTATCACTTGTCTCCGGGTACTACCCACTTTGCGGTGCGCAGGATGTTAAGTGGTATGGTAAAACGAGGTTTGCTGATGCGTGTTAAGGATGGTGTTTTTTACATTATCCCTTATGAAAATGACCCGGAAACATTTATGCCCGACTGGCACCTGCTGGCGGAATATTTGGTGGGAGGTTCAAAATAT
>DATCES010000130.1:0-3364 GCA_036509935.1 Mucilaginibacter sp. | reverse complement strand
GGATATTTCGCTGATATTATTGATAATTGCAGGTTCCGGCGCTTTTAAACAGGTACTTACTGATAGCGGCATAAATAGCCAGATCACCAATCTTTTCCAAAGCTATAATTTACAGCCGCTGGTATTAGGATGGCTTATTGCGGCCATAATCCGTATCAGTTTGGGATCGGCTACAGTTGCCGGTTTAACCGCTGCCGGCATGGTTTCGTCAATGGTTTTGCACGATCATAGTATAAACCCCAATTTAATGGTACTATCAATAGGCGCTGGCAGCCTTGCTTTTTCACACGTGAACGATGGCGGCTTCTGGCTTTTTAAAGAATATTTTAACCTGTCGATAAAAGATACGATAAAATCATGGTCAGTAATGGAATCCATCGTTTCGGTCGTGGGGCTGATCGGCGTGCTGGTTTTGAATATGCTTGTGTAGATTATTCATGGTTGATGGCCCATAGTGTATAAAAAAAATGGCGCATTGGTTTAAGCAATTATGCTGTTTCTTGCAATAGGTAAAAGTTTAGTACACTATGAACTTTCCGCTATAATTTATTAAGCTTCCAGCTTAACTTAACAAACGAAGCATATCGGTAAAAACGAGATAAGTTTTTCATAGCAATAAATATAATTGGCCTTTTTCTTCTTAATATTACAGCTTGAAAGTGTTGGGGTATCGCAGCAGCCCCCTATCCCGATGCTCAAATTTTATACCCGACAAAATGAAACACTACGGCCTCATCGGTTACCCATTGTCACATTCCTTTTCAAAAAAATATTTTACTGAGAAATTTGAAAAAGAAAAAATTACGGATTCTGAGTACCATCTTTTCCCGATAGGGCATATTAATGAGTTCCGGGCATTGTTAAACGCAAATCCTCATCTTTGCGGGCTTAACGTTACCATCCCGTATAAACTTGCCGTTTTAAAATACCTTGACTGGGTTGAAGGCGATGCTAAAAAAACGGGCGCAGTAAATTGCATCCGCATCAGCGCGGAAAGCCCGGTGGAGGCGGCATTTTCGGGTGAAGTAGGCATAAAAGGGCATAATTTCAGGCTCGAAGGCTTTAATACGGATATTTATGGCTTCCAAAAGTCGCTAACCCACTTGCTAAAAAACCAACACGACCAGGCGCTGGTATTGGGCGATGGCGGCGCGGCAAGGGCAGTAAAGTATGTGCTGGAAAGCCTGGGTATCAATTTTAAAGTGGTTACCCGAAAGCCATTCCCCGGTAATTTATTATTCAGCGACTTACAGCCGCATCATGTTAAACAGCATACCCTCATCATTAATACAACACCCCTGGGCATGGTGCCGGATATTGATGAATG
The DNA here is from genome assembly GCA_036509935.1 of Mucilaginibacter sp. GTDB lineage: Bacteria > Bacteroidota > Bacteroidia > Sphingobacteriales > Sphingobacteriaceae > Mucilaginibacter. The sequence goes on along the minus strand of DATCES010000130.1, from coordinate 2,037 downwards.
CCCGCCGATACCTTATGAAGCTCTCACGGAGGAACATTTACTATACGATCTGATCTATAATCCCGAAAAAACCTTATTTTTAAAAAAAGGCGAAGACCATGGAGCTGTTATAAAAAACGGATATGAAATGTTAGTATTGCAGGCAGAAAAGTCATGGGAAATTTGGACCCACAAAGAAAAATATCCATGAAAAACATTGTAATCCTAATTGTAACACTATTATTTATCACCTCGTGCAATAGCAATCATGATTATTCGCCAAAACCGCGAGGGTATTTCCGTATAGTTTTCCCTGCAAAGAAATATCAGCAATATACGGCTGGTTGCCCATTTATATTTATATATCCAAAATACGCTTTTATTGAGCCGGATAAACTTGCCGGTGCAAAACCCTGCTGGCTGAACATGCAGTTGCCGCAATTTAACGGAACGCTGCATTTAAGCTATGCGCATATCCTCTCGAAAAAAGAATTTAATGAACTGGTGGAGGACGCGCATAAATTAAGCTTTAAACATACCGTAAAAGCAACAGGCATTGATGAAGGCATTATAAGTTATCCCGATAAAAAAGTTTATGGCATCTATTATACTATTGACGGGAACGCGGCATCATCCGTACAATTTTACCTTACCGACAGCACCAAAAACTACATCCGCGGCGCATTATATTTTAATACCGAACCGCGGCTTGACTCCATACAGCCGGTGCTTACATTTGTAAAACAGGATGTGGATTTGATGATAAAAAGTTTCAGGTGGAAGTGAGGGTTGGAGTCTGAAAGTCGGGAAAGTCCCCAAAGAGGTACTATGTTACTGAAAGCCCGGAAAGAAAAATAAAATCAGATTAATCAGTAAAATCAAATAAATCCAGGTTCAGACAATTATGCGGAAGTCTTTATATTTTGTATTGATCATATTTTACTGCCTGCCATTACAAGCGCAAATTCAATTCCCTGCAATTGATGTACAGCATTATAATTTCGCTATCCGACTAAACGATGGAAATGACACCATAAAAGGGCGGGCTACGATTACGATTAAGTTTTTGAAGGATGTAAAGTTTTTTCAGCTAAACCTGGTTAAAACAAACAGCATGGGCATGGGCATGATTGTTTCCGCAGTGACTGAAAATGGTGAAAACCTATCGTTTTCCCAGGATAGCGATGTAGTGAATATAACTACTGTTGCAAAGAATAACAGTTTTCATAGTTATACCATTAATTATCAAGGTATCCCTGCTGATGGCCTCATTATTTCAAAAAATAAATATGGCCACCGTACTTTTTTTGGCGATGAGTGGCCAAACCGGGCCCATAACTGGCTGCCCTGTGCTGATTACCCTGCCGACAAGGCTTCGGTTGATTTTGTGGTTACAGCCCCGGAACATTACCAGGTAGTTGCCAACGGCATAAAAACAGAAGAAACATTGTTGCCAAACCATTTAAAGTTGACGCATTGGAAAGAAACCGCACCGATTTCAACAAAAATAATGGTTATCGGCGTTGCTGATTTTGCGATTGACCGTACCGGCGATGTTGGCAATATCCCGGTTTACACCTATGTTTTCCCGGCAGACAAAGATGCTGGGTTTAAAAGTTATGCAGTTGCCAGGGAGATACTGCCTTTTTATATAAAAAAGTTCGGCCCATATCCTTATGAAAAACTAGCCAATGTGCAGTCGAAAACTAAATTTGGCGGCATGGAAAATGCCAGCGCGATATTTTATTTTGAAAATTCCGTGACAAGCAAAGGCATAGAAGAATTAATGGCGCACGAAATTGCCCACCAGTGGTTTGGGGACGCCGCCAGCGAAACAAACTTTAGCAATGTATGGCTAAGTGAGGGCTTCGCAACTTATATGACCAATGTTTACCTGGAAAATAAATATGGTATTGATACTTTAAAAAAACGCTTGATTGCCGACAGGACCACGGTTATACAATTTGAAAAAAGAAGGTTTACCCCCATTGTTGATACCACCGCAAACGCCAATTTTATCCAACTGCTGAATGCGAACAGCTACCAGAAAGGGGGCTG
>DATCES010000129.1:0-4257 GCA_036509935.1 Mucilaginibacter sp. | reverse complement strand
ACCACCATTATCATTGATAAAAAGGGAAATGTACGCAAAATACACACCGGCTTCAGCGGCCCCGGAACAGGCGTTTACTACACCCGATTCATTGATGATTTTGAAAAGCTGACGGATAATTTGCTGGCGGAATAATAATGTGCAGATGTGCAGATGATTCAATCATTGACTCATTTCTGATTCAACCAACCAAATCCGAAATCGAAATTCTCCGAAGGAGTCCTTTGGACCGAAATCCGAAATCCTCCAATCAAACTTCCACCTTAAACGGTTTTGCAAACTGCGGCCTTATCATTTTCCATATTATTTTATCATAGGGCTTGCCATCCAGCATGGCAAAAAGTACTGGTGGGTATTTTTGCGTTTGAAAATACAGGGCGGTTTCCTTCCTGGTATCAAATTGTTTAAATGAATCTTTGCTGTCAGCGACTATGGCATTATATTTTGCCTTCAGTTCATCGCTGGTTTTTTTTACCCATTCATAAAATTCGTCAGGCACTTTTTCCAGCAGGTCTTCAAACGAGCGCCCTTCTGATAAATATTCCCATATAACCAGGTTTGATACCCCGGTGATAATGCGGTGAAGCCGTAAATACCCTTCAAACTTAACTTTTATGCGCAGGCCGCTTTTAAATTTAACTACAAACCCTTCCTTGTTTTCTTCTTCAAGGGATTTAAGCGAGTTAAGATCATTAATGCCGTCATATTTTTTTACGATAGGAAAGCCTATATCGGGTAAGGATAAATCATTGCCGGAATTATTGTCAATAACAGCAAGCAGTACCAGGTCATCCTTATCCCCGTAATCAACAACAATTTTATTGCCCGGATAAATTATTTCGAACAGATAGGCAGCGTTCCTGTTTAACTTATCAAAAGTGTGTGCATATCTTTCATGCAAAATTTTAGTGGCGCGTATAGCTTGGCCGCTTATAAAGCTGCCTCTTGTGGCTATATAAGGTTTGTCATTCAGCCAATATAATATGCCAAGCGAGCCATCAATTTTTTCATACACTTCGAACGGCTCATCCGGGACTTCTCCCGGAGGGTGTTCATCTAAATTGAAAAACTTTTTAAACGGGCGGGCAACAATATTCAGGCCGGCATCAAGTATCAGTCCCCGGCTTTGCAAAGTTATTTCATTCCAGATCCTGTCATACTGTGCCTTGTTAGTGTAGTTGTATATAAACAATTCAGCAGCAGGATGCTTTTGAACGATTATCAGACGTTCATCCAGCATTTGCTGAAGCAATTGTTTGTTCATTGTATTTTTAATTAATCGCTTCTTTAATTGTCCGAATCAGAATTTACAGAATTATATATTAGATAATCTTGAACCCGTATTGTGAAATTCTAAAATCCTGACTTAGACAATAATCCGAAATCGAAATTCCGAAATCCGAAATTCCGTTCCCTTCTCCTCCCAAATCATGCATAAATGCAAAATGGTTTCAACAGCCTTTTGCATATCCTGTACCGAAACCCATTCCTGTTTACTATGAAAAGCGTGCTCGCCTGCAAAAATATTGGGGCATGGCAGTCCCATAAACGATAGCCGCGAACCATCGGTGCCGCCCCTTATGCTGCAAAGTTTTGCATTTAAGCCCGCACGTTTCATGGCTTCCATCGCGTACCCAACAATTTCCGGATGCTTGTCCAACATTTTTTTCATATTACGGTATTGCGGTTTAATTTGCAGTACATAAGATGAACCAGGAAATCTTTTCAACACTTCATCGGCTATTTTTCGGATGGCATTTGCATGGTCCGCCAGTTTTTCATCATCAAAATCGCGTATTATAAAATTGATGCTGGCTGTTTCCAGGTGGCCCTCAATGGCAACCGGATGTACAAAGCCTTCTTTGTTTTCAGTACCTTCCGGAGATAGTTCATAGGGAAGTGCGGCAATTATCTGCCCAGCTATTTTTATTGCGCTTTCCATTTTGCCTTTTGCAAAGCCAGGATGTGCGCTAACCCCTTTTATAGTGAGCTTTGCACCATCTGCCGAAAAATTTTCGTTTTCCATATTGCCTGCGCTTTCGCCATCCATGGTATAGCCGGCATAAGCGCCAAGTTTTTTAATGTCCACCTTGTCAGCCCCCCGGCCAATTTCCTCATCCGGTGTAAATAATATCCTGATAGTTCCATGCTTTATTTCAGGGTGGTTTATAAGCTGGTAGCAGGCATCCATAATTTCGGCGAGGCCCGCTTTGTTGTCAGCCCCTAACAATGTTGTGCCGCTTGCCGTAATAAGGTCATTGCCAATCTGGTTTTTCAGATCCGGATGTTCTTTTAGCTTGATTATTTGCGATGGGTCGCCAGGTAAAATAATGTCGGCACCCTGGTAATTCTTGTGTAAAATGGGCTTAACGCCTGTTCCGCTGCAATCGGGCGCAGTATCAATATGCGAGCAAAAGCAGATCACAGGGATATTTACTTTTTGTGTGTTTGAGGGGATAGTTGCATAAACGTAGCCATATCCGTCAAGGTGGGCATCTGTTATGCCCATGGCTTGCAATTCGGCAACGAGCAGTTTGCCAAGGTCTTTTTGCTTTTCGGTTGATGGAAAAGAATTGGAGCCTGGATCGGATTGGGTATCGATGGCCGCATATTTTAAAAATCGGTCTGTCACAGTAAAATATAGGGTTGGATTAATATTCATCGTATTATACCGGTAAATTTTCTATTTTTGAAGGAACACCTAATATTGTAATTATTGTTCAACATTTGGCATTGAAAAAATATATTTTATTTTTTGTCAGCACACTTGCAGCAATTGCGGTAAAGGGGCAAAGCGGGTACAACTATCAGGAGTTTGGGATCGGAGGCGGCATTGGCTATGAAAGGGGCTTTACAAATATTACGCAACAAAATAATCACGCATCGTTCAACTTCAATTTTATTTATAATTATAACCCATACTTGCCTGTTGAAGCTGAAATTCAACTGGGTCAATTATCGGGAGGGGGCCCACGGCCAAATCAGGACCCTTATGGCCGTCAATACGTTAATAATTACAAGGCAATAATTTTACATGGCGATTTTCAGCTTGGTGCAGGGATTGATTACATAGGCAATTGGTTCCTCAGAATAGTAAAAGATTTTTATTTGGGTACAGGGATTGGCGTTATTTCAAATACCAATAAAGTGCAGCGGTATAGCCCTTATGCCCCGCCTTACCCGCAGCCAGGCTATTATAAATTCCCGGGTGTCGATAATAGCGTTGACCTTATGGTTCCGTTACGAGTTGGCTATGAGTTTAAAATATATGACGATTACAATGAACCAGGTATGGCAATTGACGTAGGATATATCCATAACATCGCATTTGGCGAAGGCCTTGACGGTTATAACGACCCTACTTCAAAATTTAAAAACAATTCACTCGACCAATACCGTCAAATTACCATAATGTTTAAATATTATTTTGGTAATGTAACTTCGTACAATAAGTTGATCAGGGAATTCAGATAATAAATTGAATATAGAAGAACTTCGCGAATATTGCCTGCAAAAAACCGGCGCAACCGAAGGTTTGCCCTTTGGAGAGGACACCTTGGTTTTTAAAGTTGGCGAAAAATTGTTTTTACTTACAAGTATAACGCGTGGCAATCAATTTAATGTGAAGTGCGACCCCGAACTGGCTATTGAATTGCGCGAACGTTATGCTGAAGTGCGGCCTGGCTACCACATGAATAAAAAGTTGTGGAACACCGTTTATATGGATGGCGTTTTAACTAAAAAGCAGTTGCTTGAAATGATAGACCATTCGTACAATTTGGTATTTGAAGGCTTGCCTAAAAAAGTAAAGGAGGGGATTATGGTCAGTAACAAAGAGTCAAGAATCATGTTATGAAAAACATATTACCTGCATTTCTCATTTGTTTTGTTTTTTGCAGGGCGCAGGGCAATTAAACTTTGTTTACCGCAACTCACCTTATTTTGAAAAAACATATCTTCGCTACGCTATAAGTATATTAATGACCGATACTAAACTTGACGTGAAATGATGGAATACCTGATAGCGGCGCCTGTAGCGTCGTTCATATTTGCAATTACAATCCTAACCTCCGTAATGGCGTTATCAAACGAAAACCTGTACGCCAATATGATACTGCACCCCTATAGCGTTTCGCGCGGACGGCGTGTTTATACTATAATTACCAGCGGTATGATCCATAATGATTGGATGCACCTGTTTTTTAACATGCTTTCTTACTTTTTCTTTGCTTTTCTATTGGAGGCTGAAATGGGGCA
>DATCES010000128.1:0-5778 GCA_036509935.1 Mucilaginibacter sp. | reverse complement strand
ATTGGATAAATAAAAAGTCTCGTAGCAATACGGGACTTTTTTGTTTTACGAAACTACCTTACTGGTCTTACCTTCTTTCAATATGTTGTGTGATACCAGGTGCTCGGCTATTTGAACTGCATTGGTAGCTGCGCCCTTACGAAGGTTATCGGCAACTATCCACATGTTTAATGTATTTGGCTGTGATTCATCGCGGCGAATGCGGCCCACAAATACTTCGTCCTTGCCTTCTACATCTTTAGGCATAGGGTATTCATTATTCTTAGGGTTATCAACCAATATTATTCCCTTTTCAGTGGACATGATCTTATTTACTTCATCCAGCGTAAAGTCCTTTTCAAATTCAATGTTCACTGCTTCTGAATGCCCGCCTGTAACAGGTACACGCACTGTGGTTGCAGTAACACGTATGGATTCGTCGCCCATTATCTTCTTGGTTTCATTCACCATTTTCATTTCCTCTTTGGTATAGCCATTTTCGGTAAACGAATCAATCTGCGGGATCACATTCAAATCAATGGTATAAGGATAAACCTTAGGGCCATCAATGCCTTTACGTTCGTTAAACAACTGCTCAACCGCTTTAACACCTGTACCGGTAACCGACTGGTAGGTTGATACCACCACCCTTTTAATTTTATATTTGTCGTGCAACGGCTTTAGGGCCACTACCATTTGTATGGTTGAACAATTTGGGTTAGCAATAATTTTATCATCTGCGGTAAGCATATAAGCGTTAACTTCGGGCACTATCAGTTTTTTGGTGGGGTCCATGCGCCATGCTGATGAATTATCGATAACAGTTGTGCCTGCTGCCGCAAAAAGTGGCGCCTGGGCCAATGAAGCGCTGCCCCCTGCCGAAAATATGGCAACATCGGGCTTCTGTTTTATCGCATCCCCAACAGAAACCACTTTGTACTGCTTACCCTTAAAAGTGATCTGTTTACCAACACTTTTTTCTGAAGCTACCGGGATTAATTCTGTAACGGGGAAGTTGCGTTCTTCAAGAACCTGCAACATTTTAGCGCCTACCAAACCTGTGGCACCTACTACTGCGACTTTCATTGTTTTTTAAATAGTTTATGAATAAATAAATTTTAGGTGCAAAGATGGGAATTTTTTTGATTAAGTTAAGTGGTTGATTGCGTTTGGCTAAGTTTTGAATGTTTACTTGTCCATTTTTAACCTAATCAACTGTTCGCCTAATCAACTTAATCAACCAAATTTTTACCTTTGCCGATGAACGCGACATTATATGAGCGAAAAGATACTGGTTATTGGCGCTAACGGGCAAATAGGCACCGAACTGGTAGCTGCCCTGAGGGGAATTTATGGGGTTGACGCGGTGATTGCATCCGACCTGACAAGCCCTGGTTATAACATGCGCAAAAATAGCGGCCCGTACGAGATCGTAAATGTTTTGGATAAGGCTAACGTGCAACAACTGTTTGAAAAGTACCGCCCTACGCAGGTTTATTTGCTGGCCGCGATATTATCAGCCATTGGCGAACAAAAACCCAAAGTTGCGTGGGACCTTAACATGACCGGTTTACTGCACATCCTCGATTTTTCGGTTGAGTTTAAAGTGGCAAGGGTTTTCTGGCCAAGTTCCATCGCCGTTTTCGGGCCGCACTCGCAGCAATATAATACGCCGCAATATTGTGTGATGGACCCCAATACAGTTTATGGTTTCAGCAAACTGGCAGGCGAACGCTGGTGCGAATACTATTTTAACAGGTACGGGCTTGATGTAAGGAGCCTCCGTTACCCCGGATTAATCGGGTGGCGGGCAGACCCAGGCGGAGGCACAACCGACTACGCAGTGCATATTTTCCACGAGGCATTAACGATGGGCCGTTACGAGAGCTTTTTGTCTGCCAATACAGCCCTGCCCATGATGTATATGGACGATGCTATACGGGCAACCATTACACTGATGGATGCGCCTGCGGATTCGGTACGTATCCGCTCAGCCTATAACCTTGCGGGAATCAGCTTCACACCTGCACAATTAGCAAATGAAATAAAGAAACATATACCTGCTTTTGAAGTGGCTTATGCAGAAAGCGACCCGCGCCAGGCTATTGCCGATAGCTGGCCAAAATCAATTGACGACAGCAGCGCCCAAAAAGATTGGGGCTGGAAATTAGAATATGACCTCCCAAAAATGGTGGAGGACATGCTGGTGAATTTGAAGGAAATTATTTGAGGAAAAGGGTGAAAGGTGAAAGGTTAGAAAACAAATATTATATTTATCCAATCTGCCAAAATGGAGGCAGTCGGTTCTAAATCATAGGAAAATTTGCTATGAACTATGAACCATCAACTATGAACTAAAAAGTATGGGAAGAGCATTTGAATTCCGTAAAGAAAGAAAACTTAAGCGTTGGTCTAAAATGGCCATACAGTTTACCCGCTTAGGCAAAGAAATTGTAATGGCAGTAAAAGCCGGCGGCGGTGATGTTAATACAAACGCGCGGCTCAGGACTGCCGTTCAGAACTCCAAGGCCGTAAATATGCCAAAAGACCGTGTTGACGCCGCCATAAAAAGGGCTATCAGCAGGGATGAAAAAGATTATGAAGAAATTGTATATGAAGGCTATGCGCCGCATGGGGTTGCTATATTGGTAGAAACCGCTACCGATAACATTAACCGCACAGTGGCAAACGTGCGCAGTTATTTTACAAAATTCGGGGGGTCATTGGGTAAAACCGGTTCGCTTGATTTTATTTTCAGCCGTAAATCTGTTTTCACCTTTGAACCCGGCGACCGCGACCTCGAAGAGCTGGAATTTGAACTGATTGATGCCGGCCTGGAAGATTTGTTTGTTGAGGCTGATGAGAACGGAAACGATATTGCTGTGGTACACGCCGCTTTTGAAGATTTTGGCAAGATGCAAAAAGCGCTTGAAGAATTGGGGATCGAAGTAAAATCGGCCAAACTGGAGCGCGTTGCGCAATCATTTCATGAAGTGACCGAAGAACAGGTTACCGATATAATGAAATTGATAGACAGGCTGGAAGATGATGATGATGTGCAGGCGGTGTATCATAATATGGCGGAGTAGAAATTGGTTATTGCCGGTTATCGATTATCCATATACTTTATATGATGCCTAACTGTTTTCCCACTTTGGCAAAAGCAGCAATAGCCTTATCCAAATGTTCCATATTATGCGCTGCCGATATTTGCACCCTTATCCGCGCCTTTCCCTGCGGAACTACCGGGTAGTAAAACCCGATCACATAAATACCTTCATCCAGCATTTTGGCTGCAAATTCCTGCGCCAATTTTGCATCGTATAGCATTACAGGCACAATTGGGTGTATACCGGGCTTAATATCAAAACCAGCTTCGGTCATTTTTTTGCGGAAATACTGCGTGTTGCTTTCCAGCTTGTCGCGGAGGCCGGTAGTTTCACTCAGCATGTTCAATACCGTAATGGATGCCCCGGTTATTGAAGGTGCCAGTGTATTGGAAAACAAATATGGCCTCGAGCGCTGGCGCAGCATATCAATAATCTCCTTACGGCCCGAAGTAAACCCGCCTGATGCGCCCCCCAAAGCTTTGCCAAGCGTACCTGTAATAATATCTATCTTACCCATAACCCCATGATGCTCATGCGTACCGCGGCCGGTTTTGCCCATAAAACCCGAACAATGGCTCTCGTCTATCATCACCAAAGCACTATATTGGTCGGCTAAAGCACAAATTTTGTCGAGTTGGGCAATAGTGCCATCCATGCTGAAAGCGCCATCAGTTACAATAATGCGGTGGCGGCAATCTATAGTAGCCTTCAGCCTTTCTTCCAGATCGGCCATGTCATCATGTTTATACCGCTCGCGCCGGGCCTTGCACAGGCGCACCCCGTCGATAATGGAGGCGTGGTTCAATTCATCCGAAATAATAGCGTCCTGCTCATTAAACAGCGGTTCAAAAACACCGCCGTTGGCATCAAAAGCAGCTGCGTACAATATGGCATCTTCCATACCCAAAAATTCGGCAATCTTTTTTTCAAGTTCTTTATGGATATCCTGGGTGCCGCAGATAAAACGTACCGATGAAAGCCCATAACCATGCGTATCCATAGCCTCTTTTGCCGCCGCAATCACTTTTGGATGAGCGGAAAGGCCCAGGTAATTATTGGCGCAAAAATTAATTACGTGTTTGCCCCCCTGTACTTCAATGTCTGCGCCTTGCGGCGAGGTGATAATCCTTTCCCTTTTATATAAACCGGCGCTTTCAATGCCGGCAAGTTCCTTCTGTAAAACCGGCTTTAATGTGTTATACATATTGTAGATTTTATAAGGCTGCAAAATTAAGAATTAACCCGCAATTGAACAGTTTAAATGGCCTTTAAGAGAATAAACATTTAATAATGAAACATTTTGCCGGCAATGTGTATTAATGTTAAATATTATGAGAAATATTTTATTGTTAATTTTTGTTTTTTTAATTGCTTTTAATTCATCAGCACAGCAATATGTTTTATCAGGCCGGGTAACCGATCAGAAAAATGTACCTGTTCCGTTTGCTTCAGTTTATATTAAAAATTCAACTGATGGCACCACCGCCAATGAGAATGGCAGCTACATTTTCAAATTAAAGCCGGGGACTTACGATATTGTTTACCGGGTTGTTGGTTATAAAGAAATCATAGATAAAGTTACCGTTGCAAACCAGGATGAGGAACATAACGTGCAACTTGAAGATGAACCATTTCAATTAAAAGCAGAAAAATCAATAGGCAATAACAAAAATGATCCCGCATATTATATCATGAGGCATGTATTAAGCATGCGTAAGTTTTATTTAAACGAGGTAAATTCCTACTCATGCGATATATACATAAAAGGGGTCAAAAAAATTACAAGTGTACCTAAAACACTGTTAGACAAAGAAATGGCAAAACTGCTCCGACTCGACACAGGCGGAAGAGGCATCTCATACCAGTCGGAATCATTATCATCTTATAGTTTTAAGAGGCCGGATGAAGTAAAGGAGGTGTTCTTAGCGTCAAAGGTATCCGGTTCAAACCCTCCATTTGGTTATAATAAGGCTTCGGACCTCCAGGTTAATTTTTATAATGATTTATTTTTTGTTGATGGCCTTAGCAGCCATGGTTTCGTTTCCCCGGCAAGCGGATATGCCTTTAAATATTATAAGTTCAAATTATTAGGAACAATAACCGAAGATGGAAAACAGATTGATAAAATACAAGTACAAACACGAATTGGCAAAGCGCTCTCATTTACCGGGAACATTTATATAATTGAGGGCGACTGGCGGATATATGGCGTTGACCTGTATTTAACAAAGAAACTAAACAACCTGAACTTTGTTGATACGCTGCGGGTTACCCAGCAATATATTCCGGTTGGCAATACCTGGGAGCCATTATCTTTCCAATATAGCTATAACGGGAATGTAAATAGCTTAAAGTTCAGCGGGTATTTTTTAGGAATAAATAATAATTATAAAATTGACACGACTTTTAAAGAAGGGTATTTTACCGGGGAAATTTTGCACGTAGATACAGAAGCGAATAAAAGAAGCCCATCCTTTTGGGCCGGTGCCCGGCCGGTACCCTTAACAGCCGCCGAAACGATGAATTACCAAAGTAAGGACAGTATTGCTGCCTTACAGGATTCACCAGGTTACCTTGACTCCATCCAGCATAAAAACAATAAAATAAAAGTACTGCCTTATATGGTGAAGGGCTATTTAGCAACTTACAAAAACAATAGGGATTCGCTGTATTTATATCCCTTTTTGCA
>DATCES010000127.1:0-7230 GCA_036509935.1 Mucilaginibacter sp. | reverse complement strand
CTTACCCTCAATGATCAGCAATGTTACCGGACCAAGCCGTACCGCTGATATTGAAAAAACGCTTGTTTTAGGAGCGCATGGACCAAAAGAGTTGTTTGTGTTTTTGCTGGACGGGTAATGCTTTGAGCCAGGGTCCGATGCCTAAAGTGTTAAGTGCCGTTTTGCGGTAATTAATTTATAGAATAAGGCGTTTGGGCATTACTGATATTTTCAGTGTATTTAACCTGTAAATGCAAAACACTAATAATTATTTCTTAATATTTTGCATTTACCGGCACACCCCTTCCGGATTTTAGACGTTTTCCATAATATGGTATTTAAAGAACGATTGAAGTATCTGCAAATTACTGTTAATCAGTAGTTAAGTATCTTTGTTAGCGTTGGTATGGTTTTTGGGGCGTTTAGGGTAATCGGTTTACGAGTAATTTAATATCACCCGTAAACATCAAACACTTTATTAATTTGATATATAAAGTCGGCGATGAAATTAAAAGTGTTAATAAGCTCGTTTTTGCAGGCACATTTCAGGCAAAATTTGCCCGCACACCGGGAGTTGAAATGCGTTGCCAGGTTTTGACCGGCGAGCCAAAGGATCTTCAAATTCAATCACCAACGCGTTTAAACATGATACAAACCTGGCTTGTAAAGGCACTTTTTTTCAAAATTTACTTTGCAAAAACCAACAACTTTTGCAGCTCATTTTCGTAAAAAGAATTTGCTTCCGAACAATTAACATCACCCTGGTTTATCAAACCGGCCGATTTAATTATAAAGTTGCTTGAATTGAAATACGTCCCAATAAAAATGGTACACCGCTCTGCATTTTCATACACCCGATTATTTTCTGCCGGCTTAATTGTCGTTGGTGGGTTACTATTCGGTTTTACTGCAAATTCTCAGCAAAAATTAAAGTTTACCCATATTACTACCGATAACGGCCTATCTCAAAGCAATGTGACGTGCATGTTAAAGGACAAATATGGATTTATGTGGTTTGGCACAGAAGATGGCCTAAATCGCTATGACGGTTATCATTTTACTATTTATAGGGGTGTTTCCGCAAACAAACATGGTCTGCGATCAAGCATGATAGCATCATTATACGAAGATAGACAGGGTACTTTGTGGGTAGCGACTAATGGCGGATTAAGTAAATATGATCGGGCCAATGATTCTTTCATCAATTATAATGTTTCTTCAGATAAGGGATCTATCAGCAGCAATGCAGTAAACAGTATAAATGAAGATTACCTGGGCAATATATGGGTAGGAACTTATGACGGCCTTAATGTATTGAACCGCCGTACCAATCAATTCAGGCATTACTATGGCAAAATCTCCAATCCCGATAGTTTAAGTGACGCAAGAGTAAGCGCTATATTTGAGGATAACAAGCATAATCTTTGGATAGGTACTGATAACGGCTTAAATCTATATGACCGTAATAAAAATCAGTTTATTAAATTTTTAAACCAGCCCGGTAACCCTGGTTCTATTTCAGATAATGAGATAAAAGCTATTGTCCAGGACAATCCAGGTGGGTTATGGATCGCAACAAATAAGGGTGGCTTAAATAATTATAATTATAATACCCATCAGTTTTTTTCTTATAAAGCCTATCCTAAAATCCCCGGGAAGTTATCCAATAACCAGCTTTTTTCACTGGCCAATGGCCGAAAGGGCACCCTGTGGATCGCTACCGAAGGAGGGTTAGACCAGCTCGACATCCGCAGCGGAAAATTTACCGCGTATCGGAATAATCCGGATGACGTAAACACCATTGCAGGCAATTCAATACGCTCCATTTTTGTAGATAATGAAGGCATTCTGTGGGTGTCTTCCTTTTCCGGCGGGATTAATAAATACGATAAAAATTTCACCATGTTTGACGTTTTTCATAGCAAAGGCGTCAATAGTAACGGCTTAAGTAACCGGCTGGTTACCTCATTTGAAGAAGACCACGACGGCGATATCTGGATAGGGACCGATGGGGGCGGTTTAAACCTGCTAAACTCCAAAACCGGCATTTTTAAACATTTCAGGCACGATTCAACGACGGTAAACAGCTTGTCATCCAACTCTGTGCTTAATATAATTAAGCAAAAAAACAGCCAAAGTTTGTGGCTGGGTACCTACGGAGGCGGCGTGGACAATTTTGACCCGGTAACAAACACTTTTAAACATTACATAAAGGGGAATAAGCCGGAGCAATTAAGTGATGACCACATTTATGCGTTAATGGAAGACCATACCGGTAATTTATGGATAGGTACCAATCGGGGCGGCGTGAATGTGCTTGACCCGACAACTGGTAAAATTACGCGTTATACTGAAGATCTTCAGCACCAGGATGCCCCGAACCACCTGAGCTCCGATGTTATCTGCGCTTTTTATGAGGATAAACAGGGCAACGTATGGATAGGCACTTATGACGGTGGAATTAACATTTTTAACCCGGTTACTAAAACATTTACCCGGTTAAATAAAGCAAACAGCGGCCTGTCATCCAATATTGTTGAGTGCATAAAAGAAGACAATAAAGGAAATATTTGGGTGGGTACCATGGGCGGCGGGCTTAACTTATGGAACCCTCAGCAGAAAAAATTTATTTCGTTCACAGTGGAAAATGGCCTTTGCAATAATGTTATCAATAGTATTGAAGCAGATGGGCAAGGATATTTATGGCTTAGTACCGATGACGGCATCAGCAAGTTTGACCCGCAAACACACCGGTTTATAAACTACAACAGGGAAAACGGATTGCAAAACCGCGAATTCATTGTGCGTTCAGGCTTCAGGAGCAGTACGGGCGAATTATATTTCGGTGGTATCAATGGTTTTAACGTTATTGATCCGGCTAATACCATCCAAAATAAAAATATCCCGCCTGTTGTAGTCACCGATTTCCTGCTATTTAACAAATCTGTTACCCCTGACACTAAAAACTCTCCGCTTTCCCAATCCATTACAGAAACTAAAGAAATTACACTCAGCCATACACAAACCGTTTTTACTTTTGAATTTTCAGCGCTTGATTATACGTTTCCTGAAAACAACCAATATGCCTACGAGCTGGAAGGATTTGATACTGGCTGGAATTATGTTGGCACTCATCGCCAGGCTACGTATACCAATCTCGATCCCGGTACGTACACTTTCAGGGTAAAAGCATCCAATAATGACGGTGTCTGGAATGAGTCAGGTGCATCAATTAAAATTATCGTCCTTCCGCCATATTGGGCAACCTGGTGGTTCAGGCTCCTGATGCTGCTGACTTTAGCCGCCATTATTTACGCATGGTATAAAAACAGGGTGCGAAACATCGAAATGCAAAAAAAGGAGTTGGGAAGAGAGGTTATCGAACGCACCAGGGAAGTAAAGATGCAAGCCGAAGATCTACGTGAACTGAACGGGAAACTGCAGGTGCAGTCGGAAGGATTAAAGGCCCAATCGGAAGAGTTGCAAATTATCAACGAAGAGCTGTCCGTACAGACGGCCGAAGCCAAAAGGGCAAACCAGGCTAAAAGCAATTTTTTAGCTACAATGAGCCACGAAATACGTACACCTATGAACGGCGTACTGGGAATGGCCATGCTACTAAGCGAGACGAAACTTGACCAGGAGCAACGCGAATATTCGCAAACTATACTGCACAGCGGCGAGGTTTTGCTGAACGTTATCAATGATATACTCGACTTCTCCAAGATAGAATCGGGCAAAATGGAGCTTGACCTGCATAGCTTTAACCTGCATACCTGTGTTGAAGAAGTATTTGATCTTTTCGCCGGCAAGGTAGCCCTCTCAAAAATCGAACTCATGTATCAGGTGGATCACAACCTGCCCGTAAATTTAGTGGGTGATGGTATGCGGCTGAGGCAGGTATTGATTAACCTGTTGGGAAATGCGATGAAATTTACCCATGAAGGCGAAATATTTATGGGCGTTAACCTGGTTAAGCCATTGGCTAATAACGAAATTGAGATTGGTTTTGTAATAAGGGACACCGGGATAGGCATACCCGAAGAAAAACTGACCAAATTATTCGTAGCGTTTTCGCAGGTCGATTCTTCAACTACCCGCAAATATGGAGGTACCGGTTTAGGGCTTGTTATTTGCGAGCGCCTGGTTAAACTAATGGGAGGCAATATTACGGTAACGAGCGAACCCGGCGTTGGCACTACTTTCAATTTTACTGTGAAATGTGACATTGACCGCGAACAGGTAATTCAAATGCCCGACATGACCGGTATTAACGGCCGTAAACTTCTCGTGGTAGAAACCAATCTTACTCACAGTAAAATTTTACAAATTCAGCTCGAGCATTGGGCGCTTAAACCAGTATTTGCAACAAACGGTGATGAAGCCCTGCGCCTGTTAAGCAGCAATAGTGATTTTGACCTCGTAATAACTGAAATGCAGATGCCCGGTATGAATGGCGTAGAATTGAGCACCCGTATTAAGGAAAAACACAGTCAATTACCCATCATTCTTTTAAGGGGCACCGGCGATGAAAGTAAATTGAAATACCCCGAATTATTTACGGCAATTTTGACTAAACCAATTAAACAAGACCACATGGGCCGGGTAATATTGACGGAATTACTGCATCGGACCCAACAAGATGAAACAGGGACAGAACCAATCAATTTACTTAACAAGGCCTTTGCACTAAACTATCCCTTAAAGATAATGGTTGCAGAAGATAACCTGATCAATCAGAAAATGATCTTAAAAGTTTTAGATAAACTCGGCTACACCGCTGCACTGGCAGAAAATGGCGAAGAAGTAATCAAAATGCTTGAGCAGCAGTTTTACGATGTAATATTAATGGACATACAAATGCCCGAAATGGACGGATTGGAGGCAACTGCGACTATCCGTTCGCGGCCCTGGCTACAGCCATTCATTATAGCTATGACAGCTAATGCAATGCCGGAAGATAGAGAAATATGTTTAAAAGCCGGGATGGATGAATATGCTTCCAAACCCATGAAGGTGCCTGAACTGGTAGAGGCGCTGAAAAAAGCGGGAACGCCAATTTTAAAATAACCGCCGCGCATTGTTTTTGTAAAACAGGCTGCCGGGTATGCCGGCCGCAAGCCACGCCTACCCGACGGCAAAGACGGCCGCCTGCCACGAATGCTGATCTTAAAATTCCTGGCGTAATCCAAACCAATGAAAAAATATGTTTTAAGGATTAAATATACTCGAATTCACTGAGAAATTCTCAACGGATGATAAATGCAGGGAAAAAATAGCTCCTGGAACAACCATAAAACAGATCATTGGAGTGGCGATACGCCTTCTAAAGCGGATTTTCCTAATCTGAAACAGGAAAAATCTGATAAGGGCAAACGACACCCTTTAATGCACCGGCAAATCATGATGTTTAAAGCATGGCTACGGGGGGGGGCATCACCATTGCTCACACTGGCAAAGGTATATTGATGAGTTTTGTTACAGGTTTAACCGTCTTAAATATCCGGATAATATGTTTCACAACCTTATCAGGATGATGATCGGAACCGGATTAAAATATTTGAAAAA
Source organism: Mucilaginibacter sp. (assembly GCA_036509935.1). Lineage (GTDB taxonomy): Bacteria > Bacteroidota > Bacteroidia > Sphingobacteriales > Sphingobacteriaceae > Mucilaginibacter. Next base: position 1,683 of record DATCES010000127.1, on the reverse strand, counting down.
ACCGGATTATTTAAACGCCTTGTTCTATTAATTTAACGTGAGTTCGATATAAGAAAAACCTTTGCCCCATCGGGGCTACCGCTTTGTAGAAACCAAATAACAAGGATAATTGCCACGTCAGTGGCTACCCCTTCGCGAATTGTGTAGCCACCGATGTGGCAAAAATAACGTTTGAATGACGTGCTCACAAATGGTTATTGATCTTAAGGACGGCTTTAAATTGATAAAAAACAAATACGGTAACGACTTACCCTCAATGATCAGCAATGTTACCGGACCAAGCCGTACCGCTGATATTGAAAAAACGCTTGTTTTAGGAGCGCATGGACCAAAAGAGTTGTTTGTGTTTTTGCTGGACGGGTAGCTTTAAGTCCTAAGTCGGAAGTCTCTAAAGTCAATTTTATCACGCTGTGTAAGTCTATTACTTTTCAATAGTATTTTACCTTTTTATCAACTTAAGCCTTTTGACTCAAGACTTCAGACTTAATTTCAAATCCACCAGCTTACTTTCGTCTAAAACAAGTCTTTCGCTCTCCTTATGCGCACCGTATTGCCATTTTATAAGCCTGATGCAGCCGGCTGCCAATTCAATACCCGTTATATCGCCGTCATCAAAGCAACAGCAGCCGCTATTAAAATAGGTGTCCAGATAACGGGTAAAATCGGGGATCCTATCACCTTTGTTTTCACGGTTGGCTATTTGTTTTTGTACTTGATCTATTGCCTGCATGTCCTTTTTTCTTTTTGCGATATCCAGTTCTTCATATAGCTTTTCAAGATGGGTTAACGATTTAAACACCGGTTGGTGCGTATGCCCGGTAATAAGAAGCATATTTTTACGCTTCGAGCTCCACCGGTACATCATGCGGTTATGAGCTGTTTTTAACTGGTCGTTATTAGCGGGCGTATTGGGGTTTATTCGTAAATACGCCTGGAATGGCCCCCAAATATCGGATACAAACCATTTGCTGAACCAATTTCCATCGCTTTGCATATCGCCCTGATGTCCGTGGGTCATGTAAATTTCCAATGACTTGTTTTCAATGGTGGTTTTAAGCACAACACCCTCATAAATAGGAAGTTTTTGCCCGTATATTTTTTCAAGGTTAACAGCAGCCAGGGGGTCATTATCCCAATAAAGATCGTGATTGCCGAATATTTTTATAAATGATTTACGCAGAAGAAACTTTTTCTCCATTTCAAAGGTGGCTTTATTGTGCCGTTTTACTGTGACCAAAAGATTTTCCCAAAGCTCTTCGCTGTCACCCAGGTTTATATAAAAAAAATGGTTTTTATAATAATAAGCCAATGCAGCCATATAGTTTTTCTCAGCCAGGGAAAAAATATCGGCGCCATCCCTGGCGCCTTTATGCTGGTCTGATAAAATGATAAATTTATCCCGATGGTAGTCAAACGGCAAAACCAATCCTTTTTTGCCTGAGTTGGTTTTTATGTTTTCATATAATTCACTTAACGCTTTATCAACTCTTTTTTTATCCGGTCTTGAGGAAAGTTTATCGGCCAGCTTTGCAACAGGCTTGTTTAACAGGTTTTGAAAAAAACGGCGCATAAATGGTTAACATACAAAAATCAAAATGGTGTTTTGATGGACTTAAAAAACTTAATATCAAAAAACGTATCAGTCTGGTTTTATTTGTCATGAAAAACAAATTGATAGATTTG
>DATCES010000126.1:0-2969 GCA_036509935.1 Mucilaginibacter sp. | reverse complement strand
AATATTTACAGAATCAATTAACTTGGGATCGGTAATTATCATCAACCCCACGCCCGTGTCCATAATAAAGTTGAACGGGCCCTTATTGTTGATTTTTAATTTGATAACCACCATGTTCCGCACCATGCGGAAGGGTATATTTACTTTTTTTCTCTGGCCGTTTATATCGAAGTATTGCGCTTGCGCGGATACAAAAAATAAACTTAAAAGCATCAGCCACAAAAAATACCTGGATACCTGTATGTTCATGTGCAATTCTTATTTTACTTCTTTTATGATTTTGTTCTTTTTTTTTGTAAATTGTGGTTTGCAATTGGTTAGCAAAGCGGTGTTTACGCAGGGTTGCTGCCATCCCTAATCATAAAATTATGAAGAAGCGCTTAATAAAGCTATTCACAGCATGTACAAGTTAATACAAGTTGATACAAGCTAAACTATGTAGTAATGTGTTATATTTTTGTCTGAATTTTTGATTTTGAATTATGCATACTGATGAGTTACTGATAGAAAAAACCAAAAAATTATTCGAGTCCAATACTGGTTGGGGCGATAGTGATGAATGGACAAACCAGGATTTTGTGATATTAAGCGAGAAAATACAGGAACGTACAGGTGTAGCCCTGAGCCATGTAACCTTAAAACGGGTTTGGGGAAAAGTAAAGTACGATAGCCTGCCCAACACACATACCCTTGATACGCTTGTTAGGTTTTTAGGTTACGAAAACTGGAGGGACTTTAAATCGCAAAATGGCAATGGCAGCATTGCCGCTAAAGCAACGGGCGAAATAAATACTAACGGGAGCCACATTGACATTAAACCCGCCGTAAAAAAAAATAAAACAGGTTTAACAACAGGTTTGTTTATTGCTGCCCCAGTTGCTTTGCTTTTTTTTATGCTTTTTTTCTATAAAAGCAAACCAAAGGTTATTAACGACAAGGATTATTCGTTCAGCAGTAAAAAAGTAGTTACTGAGGGATTGCCAAATTCAGTGATCTTTACTTATGATGCTACCAAATCGCCTTACGATTCGGTTATTATTCAGCAGTCATGGGACATGCACCTACAGGTCAGGGTATCAAAAAATCAGCACCAGCACACTTCTATTTATTACTATCCCGATTATTATAAAGCAAAACTCATTGTAGCCAACCATGTTGTAAGCATGCACCGGCTTTTAATAAAATCACATGGGTGGCTTCCCATTGTTACCCAATCGCCGGTGCCGGTTTATTTTGATAAAAAAGATGTTATTGTCAACGGTAAAATGTCGTTACCGATTGAAAAAATGCAAGCTCGTAATATCAAGTTGCAGCCTTTGCCGCCATACGTACTTTACGCCAATGTGAAAGATTTTGGGGAGATATACAGCGATGATTTTGTATTTGAAACATCGCTTAGGAATGATTATAATCAAGGTGCATCAGTTTGCCAGTTAACAACCATCTACTTACTTTGCGAAGGTACGGCCATTGGAATCCCGCTTTGTGCCAAAGGCTGTGTTTCGAATATTGACTTGCTCTTTACAAATTTTTCCGAATCAGGAAAGCAAAATGACCTATCGGCTTTTGGAGTGGATTTTAGTTCTTTTGTAAAAGTAAAAGTTGAATCGAAAAATGGGAAGGGGACTATTTATATAAATGATAAACTGGTATATACGGTTAACAAGGACGTGGTAAAGGCAAAAATAATAGGGATTGACTATAGTTTCCAGGGTACCGGTTCAGTTGATTATGTCAAATTATCAAATGGGAAAGTGAATTATGAGGATGATTTTTGAATCAATATTGTTCAGGTACATTTTCGGATTTACCTTATTTGGGATGTCGGAATAAACTTGGGGCGTACTAATGCCCGCAATATTTTTTTATGGCACCAGCAGCCTCTTTTGAGCCTAGCTCGAGGGCCTTGGTTAAATCTGAGCAGCCGCTGCGGTTATTCTGATTTATTTTTGCAAGCCCGCGATAAAACCACCCATCAGGATTTTTTGGGTTTAATGCAATTGCAGTATCAAAATCTTTAATTGCCCTCGCCAGGTCTTTTAAATTTATCTTTGCCTCACCGCGCAAAATATAATTGTTTTCGTTTTGCGGGCTTAGTTTTATTGCCCGCTCAAAATCAGTACGCATACCTGCCGTATCGGGGATATAACTTTCCGCAAGGCCCCGGTATGCGTAAGTCTTTATATTGCGGGGGTTTATTAATAATACACTAACATAGTCATAATCAGCTCCTAAATAATTCTTCTTTACCATTTTTAAATTTGCCATGGCAAAATAGGCATTATCGTTGTCCTGATCTGTTTCGATAGCCCTACTAATATTCCGGTACGCCGCAGCGGTATCGTTATGCATTAAATTTGTAGTCACTATCCCAATATAGGCATCAGAAATAATAGTTTTGAGTATGCCGATAGCTCTATCGGCTTTTTGGTAAATTATGGACGTGTCGTTATCCTTAGGGGGTACGTAAGTATCCCCCATGCAAATATATGCAGCTGATAAAATGGGTATAACATTGCCGGCCGTTTCTTTATTTTTTTGAGCTGTATTTAGTTTATCTATTATTGTAGAATCATTGGTGATAACCCGTTGAAATTGGGCAACAGCCCTGGTGGTATTGCCCAAACCACTCATTGCTACAGCCTGCTGAACCAAATATTTGCCGTTTTTGCTGTTTGCAGCAATTATTTTATTAAATATGTAAAGTGCTTCTTCATATTTTTTTGAATCGATAAGTGCCTTGGATAGCATAAAACCCCAGTCGTTGTTCGTTGGTTCGAAAATATATAGTTTTCTATAATCCAGTAATGCACCTTCCATGTTGCCAGTTGCATTTTTTAACTCAGCCCTGTAAAGGTAGGCGTACCTGTTGGTAGGGTCTAATTCAATGGCTTTATCCAAATCACCCAGTGCGCTTGTATATTTTAATTCCTCGTACGCTAACCCTCCGCGACTGGAATAAGCATAGC
>DATCES010000125.1:0-3026 GCA_036509935.1 Mucilaginibacter sp. | reverse complement strand
TTATATTGCAGTGCAACTTGATAGGAAAGGAATCGCAGAAATGTCGTGCATTGCAGGTGTGGGCGGCAATGTGAAAAAGCTGGTCCAAACCGCCATGTCCGGGAGAAAAATTATTGTGATAGATGGCTGCCCGCTTGCATGTGCTAAGGCCTGTTTAAATAATCACTCTATTCAACCCGATGTGCATATAGAACTGACAAGCTTTGGTGTGGCCAAACGGCAGCATGAGGATTTTAATAAACACCAGGCCGATGAAATAATGGAAATATTAGAAGTAATGGTTGATGAGGGGCGGGTAATGCAAACCATTTAAAAAAACCATTCCCAATGGACATAAATATGACTTATACTATATAAACGCTACTTTTATGACATAAAATCATCTATAAATATGATATATATCATGTTTATGAACGATTACATTTAACACCTTTGGCTAATATTTTTTAATGCGCAATGAAAAGAAATACGAACTTACAGGCCCTTTCACGGGACCATCACCATGGATTACTTTTGGCCTGGAAGATAAGGCAGGGGCTGAAGTTTACGGCGGATGTGCAAACTATAGCTGATTATATAGCCTATTTTTCTGCGACCGCGCTTTTCCCGCATTTCGATGAAGAGGAAAACCAAATTTTGACTTACCTGGTTGAAGGTGATCTTTTAAAACAAAGGACCTTAAAAGACCATGAAAATATAACCCGATCCATTCGTCAATTAGCTGCTGCCAAAGATATTGAACCGGCAATACTTTTGAAAATTGCTGAAAGTATTGAACAGCATATACGCTTTGAGGAACGTGAGCTTTTTCCTTACCTGGAAGCGCTGTTAAACCCTGACCAGCTTAGCGAAATAGGAACCGCAATAAATTCAAATCATCAACCTTTTACTGAAAATTTCCCAAATGAATTCTGGAAGAAACATACCAATTAACGGACAAACCCGGATTAAGGAATTACTGAATTTTAATCAGGAAGAGGTGATCCGGGCATTATTAAAATTAAATAAGAATTTTGAAAAACTGAGGAACCCCGTTTTAAGAAAGCTTTTTGCGGGGCGGGTAACTATTGGCGATGCTTGTAAAATATCAGGTTGCGCCATTGCTGATTTTATGGAAAGCATGAAGCAAATCGGATTTATTGTGGATGAGGAACAAAATAATAAAGAACAACCACTACAACCTGTTTCACTAATTAAAGAACCCGGCAGTTATTTAGCGCTTGATGTCCGCGCGGCATTAGCGCAAGGTAAAGACCCGCTTAAAGAAATCCTGGCAAGTATAAATATGCTGGAAGAAAACCAGGGGCTAAAACTGATCAATACATTTGAGCCGCTCCCGCTTATTCATTTACTGGCTGACAAGGGCTTTACGCACCGTGTTGAGTTGGTTGACGATGATACCGTAATAACTTATTTTAATAAAGTAACATCTGCGCGGAAAGAGATCATCCCATTTCCTGCGGGTGATTTTACAGTTGATGATGAACAATTCGACAGCCTGCTAACAACAATTGCCCCGGATAAAATCAAATACCTGGACGTAAGGCAACTCGAAATGCCTAAACCAATGTTGTCAATTTTAGCAGAAACCCCTCATTTAGCTATTGGGGATGCGCTGTTTGTTTACCATAAGAAAATACCGGTGTTATTGCTCCCTGAACTGGAGAAACAGGGATTGAAATATCTTTTTAAAAATATATCGCCCGGTAATGTCAATATGCTGATTTATAAAACATGAGTTCAATACAGCAGAAACCCGGACTATACCGTATCGTGGTAACGCATTACGTGGTTGCCGCATTATGCTTTTTTATATTGGCTGTTATGATGCTGTTTTCTGTAAAGGCATTTACGGGCCATTATTTTCATCCCCAAATTTTAGCGATAACACATATTGCCGCATTGGGATGGGCTACCATGATTATCCTGGGCGCATCGTATCAACTGATCCCTGTTGTGCTGGAAACCGGCCTATATAGCGAGAAACTGGCATGGATAACTTTCTCCCTGTTTTTACCGGGAATGATTGCGCTGGTTTATTCGTTCTGGGTGTTTGTACCCGGCCTGCACATGCAATGCGGGGCGGTGTTATTGTTAGCCGCTTTTATTTTGTTTACCATTAACGTTTACTTAACGGCGAAAAAGAAAAAGCAGCAAACTATCCAGGAGGATTTTATTTTCAGCGCCTGCCTGTGCCTGTGCTTTACCGCAGCATTGGGAACAGCGCTGGTATTTAATTTTACGTTTTCAATATTTACACAGGATCAGCTACATTTTTTAAAAATCCATGCGCATTTGGGCATAGCCGGATGGTTTTTGCTGATGATCATCGGCGTAAGCTCAAAGCTGGTGCCCATGTTTTTGGTGTCATCTTACCAAAAAACTAAACTCTTATCTGCTAGTTATTATTTGATCGTTTCAGCGCTATTGCTTTTTGTTGTAGATTCATACTTATCCGGCATTAACTACCGCACCTACTTTATCGCCTTAATGGGTGCGGCAGGCGTAGGCTGTTACTTACTTTTCATAGTAAAATGTTTCCTTTCCCGTATGCGCAAGAACATTGATTTGCCAATGATGAGTACCCTTTTCTCTTTCGTTTTATTGAAGGTTGCCATTATTACTATACCTTTTATTATTTACTATCATCTTAAAAACAACCCGGTAAGTATCCGCTATTCCTTAATATATGGCGTGCTGCTTTTTATGGGTTGGATTACGGCATTGATACTGGGGCAAACATTTAAAACCTTACCTTTTATTGTTTGGGTAAAACATTATGAGCATTTAACCGGAAAGGTAAAAACCCCGATGCCTGCAGACCTCGTTAAAAATAGTTTGCTGAAAATCCAATCCGCCGCATTCGTCATTTTCTGTTTAACTTTTATCCCCGGATGCTTTTTTCAGTCGCAGCCGTTAATGTATGCGGGCGTAATTTCATTGTTGGCGACTGCGGCCATGTACCTTATCAATGTATTCATTATACTGTTTCATAAAACTAAAACCTATGGAAAACTTTGATATAA
>DATCES010000124.1:0-4048 GCA_036509935.1 Mucilaginibacter sp. | reverse complement strand
AGACATGTTATCTGCCCCGGTCAAATTAGTCGGCGTGGCGTAAGCATATCTATTGGGGAAAGTTGCGTTAAGCGCGTTATCATTTATATCATCGGCAAAATTAGCAGGCAAAGATGATGTTGGTGAAAAATCACCCATTTTTTCGCAACTGAAAAGATCAGGCTGGGTATATTGAACAATAGTTTTCAAATATCCATTTAAAACGGCTGTACTCCCCTGGCAGCTTCCACCATAACCCAATACATTATAAGCCATAACTTTTAAGGTATCTGTTTTGTCGATTGTATTTGGCAATGGTTCTGGGATGACTGTGACCATTGGAGGAATTGTTTTTAAAGGCGAGTTTTTAGATGTCTTTTTGCAGGCGCCCGATAATAACATCCCTGGCAGTAAAAAATATAATAGTGCGTTTGACTTCATCTGGGTGATTGATATATAACCTGATTGTTATAATTTTTAAAGTAAAAGCTTTTATAAAAAACAACCTGCCATTCATTAATGAACAGCAGGTTGTAGTATAAGAATTAGGGTAAAATATTAGTGGTGGTTGCCATTACCGTTAGTTTGATAGCAACCCATATCTACTCCCGGGAGGGTAATTTCGGTTGCGCCAAAGTTAGCGTTAACAGGTACACCTGTGGTAAGAGGCGCAATTTTCGTTGCATCTGTTGTTCCTTTGCCCACGGCTGGTGAACCAGTTTGCAAATGGAAATTGTAACCATCAACTGAACACTGTGTAACCCAATTACCAGCAGCCTGAGGAAGCGGGAAATTAGCAAACATTGGGTTGTTTTTTCCTACCAGCGAAGAACCATCGTAAACAAATCCAAAAGTATATGATGAGGTTAAGAAAGCGGCCATATTCGGAATATCGGTAGCCTGTGGATGTGTAACTACTGCCTGGGCAACGCTTGTTGGTACAAACTGACCGGCAATTGCAGCATTGTCTGCATAATAAAAATTATAACCATAAGCAGTTTGTTTAATCGCATCTGCTGCGTTATAAAGCGTATCAGCCAGGTAAACTTTATTGCCGCCCGGGCCACCTGCAATACGCACGCCAAATGCACAATCAACTATAAGGTTATTGTAAACCAAAGCCCTTGAGTTGTTTTCAATTTCAACTGAACCACTTCTTGCACCGAAAACACCGTTATTTCTGAAACCGTCATTAACATAGGTGTTGTTGTACATGGTGAACTGGCACTCGCCTGCTGTTGTACCATCGCTGGCAGTTTTTGTACCATTGGTTGCACCACCGATAATAAGGTTATAACACATATTACCAACCGCGCTTCCTTTGGCGTTAAAACCATCGCCGCCATTGCTACCGCATTTTTCCATTGTGTTTCTCATGATGTTATAGTAGCCACCATAAAAACGGGTTGCATCATCAGGTGAGCCATAAAGCCATGAATCTTCAAGAATAAAAACGCCATTTGGGTTTTCAAAATACAGGATGTACTGATTACCTGCTTTCAAACCCGTACCTGCGAAAGGAAGCGCTTTTAAAGCGGCTCCGCCAAAATCAAGGTGGGTCCACTTAATTACGCATAATTTGGCAGTATTGCTGCAATATACACCACCCCAGCCACCAACGTAAGCCGAATCTGCGGCTACAGTAGAAACACCTGTGGTTTTAGACCTGCGCGGGTCGGTAATTGTAACCGGCGCGCCTGACGTACCAAGGCTGATAAAAGTACCGTTTACAAAAATATTAGCACCATTAGTCATGTTAAGTTTTACACCTTTTTGTATCAAAAGTGTATCGCCTGCATTAACGGTAATATCGCCGATTACGGTATAAGTTTGATTAGCAAGCATGGTGCCTTTATAGTTACCCGTTGTTAATGCGCTTGAATTGCTGATTGGCTTTCCAACCTGGATCTGTGGAACCGAAACCACAACATTATCCTTTTTCTTGCTGCACGCGGCAAGAGCTAAAAGCGACAGGCCTAATGAAATGAATTTTAATTTTTTCATGTTTGATGAAATTAATGATTGTTAAATTGTTTGTTACTGCTGTTATTATTGATTATTGCTTTGATAGTTAAAAACTGAACCTGAACCCTAAATTGTACCGTGCATAATACTGGTCGTATTCCACTGTTGTGTAATTAGGGCTTTCCTGGTGCGGGTATTTCAAAATGCCCACGTAGTTATTGATGTTATTCTGCTTGATAAGTAACTCGTAAGGCGTGTTTAAAATATTATTCACCTTTACAAATAGTGTATAGCGTTTACCAAAGGTTTTTTGGGCAGAGAAATCGAGATTAACCGAAGCCTTTTCCCAAGTATCAAGGTCATAATATTTTGATACTGCCTGGATGCTTTCCCCTTTGTATGATAAAGCCAATTGGGCGTCTAAGCCATTTTTGGTGTTTTTATATAATAATGAAAGGTTCCCTAAATTGGATGCTTGCCCCTGCAATGGCCTTGTTTGGTTTTTAAATTGAATAGCGACAGCATTCGTAACGTCGATCTCTTTTAATGAAGTAATAAGTGAATTGGTATAGGTGTAATTTGCGCCTATGCCAATATCACCAAAGAATTTTTTAGCGGAAAATTCAAGGCCATAATTATGGGCGTTACCAAGGTTAACAGGCATAAGTACCAGGCTTGATCCAGTACCAACGTTGGAATTTGTAGTGTTCGTAAATTGTTGCTCAATTGGGTTAATCAGATATTTGAAAAAAGCCCCAACCAATAATTCGTCAAAAGCACCGGGAAAAACCTCATACCGCAAATCATAGTTATTTATAGTTGTATGCTGTAAGTTATAATTCCCTACAGTTACATAAGTATCATTTGTAGTAGCGTCAGGGTAAGGAATAAGGTCTGCATAGGCCGGGCGTAAAATTGATTGAAAATAAGAGGCCCTGATTGCCTGATTATCGCTCAACTGATATTTTGCATTGATACTTGGCAGATAATCGGTATAGGTAACAGATGCGGATTTTCCGGCAAACGTTGCAGGCAATGAGGAATCGTAGTATTGGTAGGTATTTTCGGCCCTTAAACCAAATATAATGTTGAACCTGTTACTTATTAAGTAATTAACCATTCCGTATAAACCCTGCACATTTTCTTCAAATGTGTACACTCCCGGATCACTGAACGATGACCCGCGTGCATTATCAGGAGATGGGGCAAACGTAAATGTTGAAGCCTGAACCGAAACATACTGTTCATAAATTGAGCCAGAATCAAATCCATGTGGCAAATCGTACTTATCCACAAAATTATCCCTATTTTTATGCCTGACTATCAGGCCTGTTGAAAATAAGGCTGTGTGGCCAAAAACTTTTGTGTCAATATGCAGGTTCAAATAGCCCGAAATATCCTTATCGGTATTATGCACCCATATCCTCGACTCACTCCCAACATATACTGGACCATTAATTATATCCGGGGTTACAAATGTTGAACTGCCTGGCGACCCAGGAGTCGGCTCATTGTGTCCGGTGTTATAATCAGGACTTGTATTATAATGTGTTTGAAATTCTGCGACATCAGGTTGCTTATGAAAGGCTTCTGAATTCGCCAAAGTCCAATCAAAAGAAAACGCATTACTGATTTTGTGTTTACCTTTTAGTGTTATGTTATAAATACTCTGCAGGTCACTCCTGGTTTCAGTAAGGTTATCAATCTCGTTTGTATAATGGTACCCCTTGTATGAGTATCCCCCATAAACAAGATCTTCCGTTTGGCGCACTCTGTATTCATTTAATTGCAAATAGGTGCCAAATAAATTAATGGAGTTATTATCATTGAATTTATAGTCAATTGAAGCAATTGTCCCTATCCGGTTTAATTGCGATGAATATTTGCGGTTATAAGAATCCTGAAAATTTGTTTCCGAATCCTGAGAATTAATATTGGGGGCAGTGCCTACAGTATTGCCCTGTACCACCTGAAAAGTGTTATTGCCCGCATAATCATTACGATAAGTGCCAGAAAAAACCACCCCTAATTTATTATTTAAAAAACGGTCGCCTATAGTTAAACTGGCATCGGCGTTTGGCGGTGGGTTACCCGTTTTGGTTAC
>DATCES010000123.1:0-9903 GCA_036509935.1 Mucilaginibacter sp. | reverse complement strand
TCTGAACTGGCAAAACAATGTAAAATATTAAATCCGGAAGTTCTTGCCTTAGATTATGATGAACATACAAGCACCCTTACTGCCTCATCTTCGGATTTTTTGGAAATTGAAAACAAGGCGCTGGGCTACAAAATAAAATATTCGCTGACAAACTTTTTAAGCGAGAAAAAAGATGCCGTTAACAGCCGGATATATTACCAGGGGGTTGCTTTTTTTGACGAGATGAAAGGCAGCGCTGCACAGGAACGGGAATGGCAAAAAAGACGGCTGGATGTATACGAAAACTCCGAAATACACTTTTTACGATCGGTAGTAAATAACCGGGTAGAAGATGAAGGTTTCAGGGTACAGCAATTGGCTGTTTATGCAAACCCGGAAAGGCCCGGAGACAGCTTAATTGAAGCCAAAATAAACTATTATAAAAAATTAGAACAGGCACAAAAAAAGCGCCCGGATTCATTGTCTTATTGGGTCAAAAAATCTAAGTTGCCAAAAACACTTCAAAAATTGATGCCCTTCCCTTTGAAAAGTGCGGATATTTTAACGAGTACAGAAAGGAAGGGAATATATGCACTTGGTTGTGATAACGATGGATTGCTTGTAACTTATAACAAAAGCCATCATTTCGGCGCCAACAACCTGAAATATATAAATGATCCCCGCAATACAGAAAGTACCCTGATAAATTTTGCCTCACCCTTTGCTTTTTTCTATGCTAACGGCGTAATCAGTAATCCGTACAGCGTATTGTACTTTGGTGTTTGGGGAAATCAAAGGATTGCTGAACTTTTGCCGACAAACTACGACCCGGGTCAAAAAGACGGAAAAGAAAAGGCAGCAGTCGATAGCGCTGTGGTAAAAAACATCACGGGTAAATTAAAAAATTATTCTGCAGACCATATCACCGAGCGGGCTTACCTGCATTTCGATAAACCCTATTATGCGGCGGGCGATACAATTTATTTTAAAGCTTATATAACCAGCGGCGAAAAACACGAACTGTCGGAGATCAGCGGCGTGTTAAATGTTGAGCTGGTTAACGCGGATAATAAGGTTGATCAATCTATAAAAATGCCAATCATTGACGGCGTGTGCTGGGGCGATTTCGCATTGCCTGATACAATGGCCAAAGGCAGTTACAGGGTGAGGGCTTATACCCGTTGGATGTTTAATGCCGGGGATGATCGTTATTTTGACCAGGTTGTCCCCATCGGGTCTATACGAACCGACAACGTTCCTATACACTTAACAACGCCAACGCATCCCCTGGCAATAAATAAACCCGATATTCAGTTTTTTCCGGAAGGGGGCGGATTAGTAACCGGGATTAAGTCTAAAGTGGCTTTTAAAGCAGTTGGAAGCGATGGTTTGGGCATAAACATAAAAGGTGAAATATTGGATAACGATAATAACCAGGCCGCAACTTTCGCATCGGCACACCTGGGAATGGGCGACTTTGATTTTTTACCGCATGATGGCAAAACCTATAAGGCTAAAATAAGCTATCCCAACGGCTCAAGTGACACGGTCAATATGCCACAGCCGGAGGCAAACGGAATCGCTTTATCTGTGAATAACGAACCGGAGACGGGTCTATTGATAAAGGTAAGCGCAAATAATACGTTTTACAAGAAAAACAAAAACAAAGATTATTCACTTGTTATATACTCGGGCGGTGAAGTTTCACCTGTAATATGCAAGCTCGACACCCCCGTAATTACACTTGACTTTTTAAAACAAACATTGCACACCGGGGTTGCCTCGGTTACCTTATTTTCTCCATCAGGCGAACCATTGGCCGAACGCCTGGTATTTATTCAAAATAACGACCGGCTCAACATAAATATCAACAGCAATAAGGCTATCTATACCCAGCGAGAAAAGGTAAACCTCAAAATCAACGTGACCGACATGGTCAAAGGTCCGTCAATGGGCCACTTTTCAGTATCGGTTATTGATGAAAGTAAGGTGCCGGATGACGAAAATAAAGAAAATACGATCCTCACCAACCTCTTGTTAACTGCCGACCTAAAGGGTTATGTGGAACAACCCAATTATTATTTTTCAAATATCTCATCCAAAACCAGCGATAATCTTGACCTTGTTATGCTTACCCACGGTTACCGGAGATTTGAATGGAAACCATTATTAAATAATGAATACCCGCCTGTAAAGTACCAGCCGGAAAAAAGCCTGGAAATTACTGGTATCGTAACAGCGCCAAACGGCAAGTCGCAATCGAAAGGTACAGCTTCTTTATTTCCGATGAACGGCGGGCCGGTATTAAGCCAGGAGCTACGGGAGGATGGAACTTTCCGTTTTAGCAACCTTGCATTTTTGGATTCCTCTCGTTTTGTGATCAAGGCTGTAAATGACCGCTTAAAAAGTAACACCCAGATAACGCTGGATACAGAAAAACCCGCACCCCTTAAAGTGGCGAAGGACGTGGTTTTTGAACCGGGCGACGTAAACACAAGGATGCACGCTTATTTGGAAAACAGGAAAATTCAGGAGGACGAAATAACAAAATATAAACTATTGAAGGGTATTGTTTTAAAAGAAGTGAAGGTAAAAGGCGTCAAAAAAGAAAATGACTACCGGTCATCAAATATCGGCGGCCCGGGCTTTGCCGACCAGGTAATTCGCCGCGGGGAATTTACGATTATCGGCGGCCTTTTTTCGGAGCAATTTTTTGGCCGTTTAATTGGAGTGAAATTTGTTGGGGGAGTTGCTTATCTGAATTTGACGACATCGATCGGCAATAAAGCCAATAAAGGCCCGACACCTATGCTGATCGTTTTGGATGGGTTCCCAATGAATCAGGAGGCGGCGCCTCCGGGACAGGGCAATCCATCGTTTAGCGTTGACGAGATTAATGTAAATGACATTGAAACTATAGAAGTTTTAACATCGGCAACCGCCAGTATATATGGCATGAATGGCGCTGCAGGCGTTTTGGTAATTACTACGCGGCGTGGTTCGGATCTGGAAGCTGTTGGCCAGTCGGCCGAAGGAATTTTAGCTATCTCCCCAAAGGGCTTTTATAAGGCCCGTACGTTTTATTCTCCAAAATATGACCATTTAGAAGACGCTCTTACCCGGAAAGATTTACGGTCGACAATTTACTGGGAACCAGAGTTGGTCACCGACAAACAAGGCAATGCGTCTCTTGATTACTATAATGCAGACGGAACGGGAACCACCTATCGGATTACTATAGAAGGAATTGATGTTCAGGGTAATTTAGGCAGACAGGTTTTTCGATACAAGGTGGAATAGCCTTTTGCCGGACCTTCGCAAATAATTCAGATTCGTCGACCTGTGAACTTGGCAAAACTTAGCGCTTAGTTATTATGCTTTTTAATAATTTCATCAGGATTTTGATACCCAACCAATATAAATTCCCGTTCTGCGGAACGGTTATAAGCACTTTTTGTTGATTGAATTATGATCCAGCCGTAAAATAAGTGCTTGAATGGTGGTAACTAGTGTTATGTTAATCATGTAATGACGGATGTAATCTTTTCAATTTTACCGGTGCTTCCTTATTGGTAAACTGCCAATCAATTTTGTTATTCCTATTGTTTCTGTTCGTTTGCCATGCTTCTACCTCGTCCTTTATTTTTTCCATTGTAGCAATATGCCTGTTTAAACACTGTCCGTTTAATACGTGCAGTTCTATTTCAGCCATATTGAGCCAGCTTCCATGCTTGGGTGTATAAACAAACTCAAACCTATCCCATAACCTTTTTGCTTCAACAGGTTCAAATGTTTCATAAAATGCAGAAGCTGCATGTGTTTTAAAGTTGTCCATTACCAGTGTTATCTTTTCTGCATCCGGATACCATTCATCGGCAATCTTTTTTACAAATGCAGCCCAATCTTTTTTTGTTTTAAATTCCGTAACCTCTACAAAACGCTTACCTTTTAATGGTTCATTAGCCATAAATATATTGATAACCCGGTGCCTTATATATTCATAATCCACCCTTGCTTCCTGACCAGGTTTAGAAAGTCTAATACCCCTCTGCTTAAAGAGCATAATCAAAAAAGCCTTTAATCTTTCGACTAAAGGCTTTTGACTTTCCTGGTGTGGTCCCGACGAGAATAACCTTGTATCCTTAACGTGCAGACTTTCAATATTTTATAGAGGCTTAAATTCTGTACTCACCGAATTACGCACCGCTTTTTTGATACAGATTAATTGCAAATCTTACACTATAAAGGTACGAAGAATAACTATACTAATAATAATGAGATCAGTTTCTTCTTTTTATTTCCAGCTTTATACCCTTATTTATAAAATAGTATTTAACAATATTACCCGTGGAATCTAATACGAATTCAATTTCCTGGTCGTGATCACGGTCAAAGAAGAACTTGGTTTCAGATTCCGGCTTAAGTTCCATTTTAAAATCACCGTTGCCTTCGGGTTTCAAATATAATTTGTTGCTTTCTGCTAACAGTTCAAAATTGGTTGCTCCGGTCGGCTGGGGGATTTGATATTTCCCGACATACTTTTTAAGTACCGCATAATTAATGACCACTTCTTTAGGAATATATGGCATTTGATAAGGCAGGTTAAATAAAATAGATGATAATCCATCAGCAATTGCGCCAACCGGGCTGTCGTTATTTGATAAAATGATAATTGAAATGTTATCATTTGGGAAATCACTAAGATAGGAGGTAAAGCCGGGAATAGCCCCCGAGTGTGAAATTCGTCGGTGATGCTCGAGGGTGTCAATACTTAACCCATAGCCATAGTGATTTAAATACGGTGTGGTCATTTGTGATAAAGATTCTTTCGAAATGATTTTACCTTTTAATAAAGCGTTTTCCCAGTTATACAGGTCTTGAATAGTTGAAATCAAGGAACCTGCACTAAAAGGAAATTCCATTGAAAAATATTCTGCGTTCCTCCAGACCCCGTTTTCCGACCTTGAATAACCTTTAACCCGCAAGGCAAGCACAGAGTCGATGCGGTTAACCGCCGTATTGGTTAATGATGCCTTATCCAGGATATGCTGTTTCAGGAAGTCGCCATAAGACTGTTTGCTAACTTTTTCTACAATGCAACCCAGTAAAAAATACCCCGAATTACTATAATTCCACTTAGTGCCTGGAGAAAATGTATAAGGCTGGTTTTTAAACAGGGCGATAACAGAATCCTTTGCTAATGGAAGGGTATGTAAAGCGAAAAACCTTGGTAAGCCTGTATAATCGGCTATGCCCGAAGTATGGTTAAGCAGCATGTGGATGGTTACACTGTCCCCTTTGGGGTAGCCTGGAAAATAAGTACTTAGCTTATCATTTAGGCTTAATTTATGTTGCTCTGCCAATAGCAAAATAGCTGCTGCCGTAAATTGCTTGGTAAGCGAACCGATCTCAAATTTGGAATCTATGGTATTCTTGATCTTCCACTCGCGATCCGAGTAGCCAAAGGCCTTTTGGTAGATGATGCCCCCGTTGTTAGCAACCAAAACAACACCGCTAAATCCTTTAACATTTGCCTGCGCCTCCATATATTTCTCTATGGCTGACGAATAATTCGTTTGAGCGATACCTGTTACAGGCCATAAACAATAGGCCATGAGTATATTGATAATTATCTTTTTCATATTTCAACATTTATGTGTTCGTGAGTATTAGATTTTTCAGGTTGATATTCTAGAATATCGCCCGGCTGGCATTCAAGCACTTTACAAATAATTTCAAGTGTGCTAAAACGCACAGCCTTGGCTTTGCCCTGCTTTAAGATTGATAAATTAGACAGCGTAATTCCTACAAGATCGGACAGTGTGTTTAATGACATTTTACGCTTTGCCATCATTACGTCCAGGTTAACTATTATTGCCATATTAAATTGTTAGTTTTTGTTCGTTATCCAATGAAGTGCCCAATTTAAATACTTCAGCAACAACTATTAATGTCACTCCTATAAATAGCGCGCTGAGGTTAAAGCTATAGGTTAACTGAATATCATTGCTCCACTTAAAGTGGCTTGTTAAATATTGATTTAAAGCGATATGGTAGAGCAATTGCGCCAATGCATAACTGATAAGAATGAAACCGATCTTCCTGATCCTGGTGATATTAAACTCCACAAAAGGTTCATTCTTCGCAAAACTTAAAAAGATTAGCCTTAACTGATAAGTGGCCAGAAGAAAAAAAGAAAATGCCACCACGACTATGAATATCATAATCAAAATATTAGCCAGACCTGACTGGATCTGGAAAGAAAAATTCCCGTCCGTAGCGTTTAATTGCCCGGTTTCGAGATTGGTTCCGGCCGCTGCAACCGTTTTAATGGCAGCAGCAGAAAAGGTGACTGGCGTGTTAAAACTAATATCCTTTTTAAAGAACGGCATAATGATTAATGCTACTGTTATAACAACAGCGCCAATCCATTCCAGCCACCATACTATTTGTATGATAGCGGACAGAATACCTGATAGTGATTTGTTTCCTAATGTTTTCATTTTAATTTGTTTTAATTATTGACAAATATAATAATTTTATTGATAAACAATAAAAATTTATTTTTATTTAGTTTATTAATATTTTATGGTTCAATACAAAGAGCTTTTGTCGGGGCGTTAAAGCATTTTTTTTCAATTGAAGAAATTAATGATTTTGAAATTTGCTTAGGCAACAAAAGTGCAAGGCCGGGTAAAATGTCAAGGGCCCAGATTCTATCATCGGGGTTTATATACCCTTGTCCTTTTATCCCGGCGTGGGCTAAATTTGCTGTGGCGGTGAATAAAGAATAGACTTTTATCTTTGGCTATGCCAAAAAATAAATCTCTCCGAAAGGAGTCCCATGGACCCGTTACCGGGAAATACATCGACCCTTTAGTTGACTTCGCCTTTAAAAAAATATTCGGCATCCGCCAGCTGGCGGACAGAATGGCAATTACCCGGTGTTGCTTTATTCACCTGCGGTGATTGAACAAAAGATTGATTACACACACGAAAATCCGCCAATTGGCGGGCAGGCTTTGTGGGTTCGGCGCATAAGTATTGGTATAGCAGCGCTAATCCTGAAAGCCCTTTAAAGATCATCTATTAATTTAAGCGTGGACGTTTAAATTTTTTGCATTCAAGTGTGGACACGGGCGGGGGAGGTTCCGCATTGTATGTTGGCAACACATTCCTTTAATCAACCTATCAGCTATCAACTTTGCAATGAAATATCCGAGGTTGTAATAAACTGAAGCCGGATAAATACTTATCCGGCTTACATTTTTTGTAATTACTTTACTTTCTTCAGTAGAATAGTCATCGTTTCGCCGCCATTCATTCCCGGCATAGTGAGCGTGATCGTATCGTCTTTTACCTTACCGGTAAGCTTCATATCGTTACCCATCATTGCCATGGTAAAGGAAAGGTCATCTCCCTTAAGAACGCAATTTTGCAGTTCAATCGGGTTTCCATCCGGACTGGTGGTTGTTCCTGACAATTTATCACCGTCAAGTTTAAAAGTATACGTGACATCGAATTGGTCCATCACTTTACCGGCCCATTTCCCGGTGATGTCCTGAGCTGAAGCGGCTGTAATAAATGCCATTACTAATAATACGGTTGTTAGCGCTTTTTTAATCATAATTTTGAATTTAATAAAAGTTAATAATTGGGTTAATTGATTTATTTTATGTTTAGATAATTATTCATATCGCAATGCTTCAATCGGGTCCAGCCGGGATGCCTTTAGTGCGGGATAGTATCCAAAGAATACCCCTATCACCGTACAAACTGTAAACGAAATCAAAATGGACGATTCGTCCACTACCGGTGGCCATGATAAAATATGAGAAATTATAATGCCAAGCCCTTCACCCAATAGTATCCCTATTACGCCGCCCGTTACGCTCAACATAATTGCTTCCGTTAGAAACTGACTAAGAATATCGATTCCCCGGGCGCCGATGGACATGCGCAGACCAATTTCCTTTGTGCGTTCAGTAACAGAAACATACATGATGTTCATGATACCTATACCACCAATCACCAGGGAAATTCCGGCAATGGCAGTTAATAAAGCCGTAAGCAGGCCGGTAACCGTCCCCAGGGTCTTGATCAATTCTGCTTGTGTCCTTATTACAAAATCATCATCTTCTGTTGGGCGGAGCCGGTGTGTCACCCTTAAGATCTTTCCAATTTCAGCTGAGGCAGCATCCGATAGTGGCTCAGACTTTGCCGACGCGTAAATGCTTCCAAAATAAATAGAAGCGATAACACGTTTCTGAACGGTAGTGTACGGCGCCAATATGATGTCATCCTGGTCCTGTCCGAAGGTGTTTTGCCCTTTCACCGCGAGAACCCCAATTACCTGGAAAGGAATTTTGTTAAATCGTATCGTTTTACCGATTGGGTTTGTTCCTTTTGGGAAAATATTATTAACTACGGTTTGGCCGATCAAACATACCTTCGCATAAGTCTTTACATCCCTCTCAGAAAAAGGGATGCCGTCCTTTATGGACATATTTTTGATATTCAGGTATTGTGCATTTACGCCTTCGATTGTTGTAGGCCAGTTAAGGGAGCCGTTAATTGCCTGCCCTTTAGACTGGGACGACGGGGAAACCCCATTGATATAGGAAGCCTGCTTTTCGATCGCATTAATATCTTTAATAGTGAGTGTCTCTACATTGGCTCCTTGCAAACGGGCCCCGCCTGGCACATTGCTGCTCGGCATAATGGTTATCAGATTTGAACCCAGGCCCGCAAGCGAATTATGAATGCTTATTTTGGAACCCTGACCGATGGCGCCAATGGTGATTACCGATGCAACACCAATAATAATTCCAAGCATTGTTAACACTGCCCGCAATTTATTACGCTGTATCGCCCTTAAGGCCAGTCTTATTAAATTTAATATATTCATGTTTTCCGTATCAATAATCTTCCGTTACCGGTAGAGCTGCAAGCATATCTTTTGCCGAACGTTTGTCTTTATTTTCGCTGTCTTTTACAACCCGCCCATCTTTTAAAGTTATAGTTCGGTTGCTGAATGCTGCTATATCCGGTTCATGGGTAACAAAAACAATAGTTTTACCCTGTGTCTGATTAAGTTCCTGTATAAGGGACATAATCTCGTAAGAGGTTTTGGAATCAAGATTGCCGGTAGCTTCGTCGGCCAGGATCATTACCGGTTCATTTACCAATGCCCTTGCAATGGCTACCCTTTGCTGCTGGCCCCCGGATAGTTCATTGGGCATGTGGTGCATCCTGTCAGCGAGTTTAACTGCCTCCAATGCAGCGATTGCCCTTTCCTTTCGCTCGGCCGCACTTATAGTGTTATTGTAAAACAGCGGCAACTCAACATTCTCTAAAGCAGTTGTTCTTGGCAATAGATTATAAGCCTGGAAAACAAAGCCGATCTTTTCATTCCGAAGCTTAGCCAACTCGTTTCTGTTTAGCTTTCCAATATTGACGCCGTCCAGCATATAGGTACCTTCGGTCGGTTTGTCTAAACAGCCTAACGTATTTAATAAAGTCGTTTTGCCGGAACCGCTGCTTCCCATAATGGTAACAAATTCGCCGGCAGCCACATCGAAGGAAACCCCTTTTAAGGCCCGTACAATTTCAGTTCCCATTTGAAACTGCCTTTTTATTTCGTTCAACTCCAATATCTTTTTCATGATTTCTTTTTAGTGCCCGGAGGAGCTGGCAAAATAGACGTTGAAGCAGGCGCTGCTGCCGGAATTGGAAGGGATGATACCACCTCATCGTTTGGGGTCAGGCCTTCCAATATCTCAGCATGTGTGTTGTCATCAAGGCCGATCTTCACAGGCGTCTGAATCAAATCAGACCCCTTTTTCACCCACACATATCCGGCTTTTGCCTTAACTTTGCCGGAAGTATCCGCGGCATTGCTGCTGATATTATCTGCCGGTTTGG